>CANPZN010000060.1 GCA_947588785.1 Candidatus Gastranaerophilales bacterium | reverse complement strand
TTCACTTGAAAGTTCTGCTGCACATTCAGGTCTTAAGAACCCATGTCCTTGTGCAATTCTGAATGTTAATAAGTGATGTAAGTATTCAGGATTCCAACTTACTTCACCTTTTAACCCCATCAAAGTTACTGTTGCAATTGCATCTCTTGTAAATGCTAATGCTACAGTATTTGTAAAGTCACCTTCATAAGTGTTCTTTGTTGCTTCATCTTTTTCAATGTTAGTACTGGGTAAATGATTTGTTTTAAGTATTCTGAAATTATCTACAGCACCTGAAATACCTTTTGCAAATGAACCTTCACCTATATTTTTATCAATAATTTTATTATTTTGTAATAACATAGAATATTGAAGTGGTCTTACTGCAAGTATTCTGCCTTCTTCCGGTACATTCTTTTCATCAAATGCTACACCTGCTGAATATATACCATTTACTAAAGAATCAGAATCAGTTGCCATATTAGAATCTTTAATTACAGTTCCTCCTCTATTTTCATTTGTAATTAAAGAAGCACTACGTGCAGCTAACACACCTACTTGTAATAATGTTTCATCTTCTTTATTCGCAAGAGCTGTTGCAAGTTCTTCTGCTATGATTTCTCTGTCTTGTGTTTCAGACATCTTTTCTTCAAGATCATATACAATTGCATCTGCTATTAAGTAAGGATCTATATTAATGGTCACTTCATTTTTTGCTATACTTTGAGCACCATTAATCTTTTCCCCTCTTTTGTAATATTTAGCCCCCATTGTTCCAAATAATGGAAAAGAAGCTGATTTACCTTTTGTTATTGTTTTATTTCTTACTAATTCCTTCATTATCCTTTTATCATTAAAAGTAGTTAATAATAAAGGAATAAATTGATCTCGAAATAATGCTTCTGTATCACCTGTTAATTGTGCCTGTCCTAATTCTACATAGTTATAATCTGCCATTTCCTAAATTTCCTCTCTTGATTAATTAAATCCCTAAATTTATACCTGCTTCTCTTGAAGCTCTTATCCTCTTTGTTACTGTTGCCTGATATGCCGGATCTTTCTTATATCTTGGGTCACGTATTGCTGCAAACATCTGCTCTTGACTTTCAAATAGTTCAAGATTCTGTGAACCACCTTTTCCTTGTAATGTTATACTTGGTAATGAACCTTCTTTCTCTTCCATTTTGTTTTTTAAAACAGGAAGAATTAATTTTAAAATATTTTTATCTCTTATTTGATTTATAGAATTAATTATTTCAGGTTCTAAATTCTGTGAAGCAAAATTAATTACTTCATCATAAACTTTTCTTCCGCCTATAACTTCTGCCAGTTCATTGATTTCCTGTTCATATAATGCTTTCTTTCCGTTTATAAAATCATCAATGAACTCATTACTAAACCCTTGCTTGTTTAACTTCTCTCTTGTTTCCTGTGATAACTCCCCGTTATTATCTATATATTCCTGTTCTAAAGCCTTATAATCAAATCCTGATTCAGTAAGTTTATCCTCTATTTTATCCTCTTTTTGTGTTTCACTTACTTCTGTTGGTGTTGTATCGGATGTTGGTTCTTCTGCCTTAACAGGTTGTTCATCTGTTGGTTCTGTTGAAGTTTGTACTTCATTATTGTTTAATTCTTCTGTGGGTTGTGATATTTGATTTTCTTCTGACATTTATTCCTCTTTTATGTACTTTCTTCTTGCTCTTGCATTAACATATCCGCACCTTTATTTACTATGTTTGGAGCAACTTTATTAGCTAAATCATTCTGTTGCATAGCCTGTAATTGGGCTTGCTTCTCTTCTTCCGTATAAAACATTCCTGATACATCTAAATTTAATGAAGCAGCTACTAAATCTGCCAGTTTGTCTGTCTTTGCTCCAACAATTTGAGCTGATTGTGCCAGCTTCGTCATAACATCAAAGAATGTTACTAATTTATTTAAATCTGATGTCCTGCTTAATGCTTCTAAACCTGTTGTTATAGTTAATTTGATGTTTTTCTCTCTTAATAAATCCGGAAGCTGTGATTTCTTCTCTTTACGTAAATGATAATAAGTTATTTTTGTATAAGCTAATTGAAATTCTTTTGCCATTAAAGCATAATGATTACCTAGTGCTTCTTCTAAATCAGCCGCCATTTGCCTTATTTCTTCGGCTGTAACTCTCTCAGCTTGCCTTTGTATTGCAGCTTTCATACAGAATATTCTGTTTAATCTCTGCTCCAGTCTGTCTACTGTTGCTTGTGCTACTTGTAAATCATTGTATTTATTAGCTTGCAATGCTTGTACATCATTTGGATTACCTTTTACAAAATCCCCGTTCTTCGCCCGTGATAGTTCTCTTATTGATGTTGTACTATTTGGATTAACTAACATTAGTAACTTTGAACCTGCTAATGCTGATTCCTTTATTGCTAAAGATAAATAGTCTAAATATGAAATATCCCCAAAATAATCCTCAATTAGTCCTCTGCCATAGCTTTCTCCATCTACTCGAACATATCTTAATGCTATAAATGGAGCTATATCTATAGGATATTTACCTTGTGTACCTTCTAGTTTAATATCCTCAACTTCTTGCCACGTAACCCAATTTGATTTACATCTGTGAAACTTTGTGTATAAAATAAATTCTTTTTCTTCAAGTTTACATTTATTTTCATCTTCATTTGCTATCATTAACTCAATGCGTTTTTTTATTAATTCCTCTTGAAATTTAACAGGTAATTCAACAAATGCTATCTTCTCTGCCGTAATTACTGTCTGAACATTACCACAATAATCACGTTTAATTACATATCTGCTTAATGGGTAGTATTTCAATCCTCTTTTTGGTTCAAATACTAACAATACATTTCCTGTTATGTATAAATGCTTTAATGCTTCTCCTAAACAAATTCTGTCACCAAAGCTCTCCATATAATCTAAAAGCATTGTTTCAAGATTAGCTAATCCGGAGTTAATCTCTTGTTCATATCTATTTGGATCTTCTCCCTGCTCTTGTGCTAGCTGTTTCACAGATGCTTTATCTATTTTAAATCTGAAAAAAGCCTGATTAGGTGGTAGTAATGTCGTTGTTACCTTTGCTGCTAAATTATTTACACCATCCGCCCCTACTGATTGATTTGGAGTGAGTAATTTTTTCTTTGTGTTCTTTTTAAATTCTAAATCGTCATTCTCAGGAGCTATTGATGGTATTGTGTATTTTGCAGCTTCTCGCCCTGCTCGCAACCACTCTTCTCTATCAGCTTTTAATTTCTTATATTCTGCTTGCAGGGTGTTCTTTGTTTCTTCTTCTTTCTCCATATCTCCCCTATAATGGTATATTTAATCCATATGAATTGTTTGAACCTCCACTTGCTACTTGTTGTGTAAGTGGGATTCGTAATGAATAAATATTTCTCTTTTGTGCTTCACTATTCGTTTTTACAGTAGAATTAGTTCTACTAACCATATCAGTTGTTCTTGCTCTCTGTGCAGCTGCCATACTTTCTATGGCTGCTTGCTGTGCTGCTGCTGCCCTTTTTGCTGCTTTACTGCTTCCTAAACACATATTCCCTCTTCTTATTCATCTAATTTTGTGCCCTGTTCGTTTTGTTCGTTCATTTCAAATTCTAACTTTTCTATTACTGATTGCTGTCCTATTAAATAACCTAATTCATAATTGCTAATCTCTTTTTGTGGTAGTTGATTAGGAAAATCTTCTTTTAACTTTCTTATTAATAATTCATCTATTTCTGGATAATTGTTTTTCATTTTTTATTTTCCCTTCCTTCCTTTTATGGGGAATTTTATTTCATAAAAAATTAGCTCCAAATCCATGCCTATCATGGTTTTGAAGCCTAAAAATTACCTGTCAAAAGTTTTTAATTTTCTGTGTCCATTCTGTGTCCACTTTATATCTTAATTCATAGAGTTAGGATTTTATTTAAATCTGTAAAAAGGTTGATTTTATGGGAGTTTTTGGTTCAAAAAGTATATATAGTTTAGAGTTCAAGTCTCTTAACGCCCACCATTTAAAAATTAATATCCGTAAGCTTTTTAGGCAAGCGGATTATTTTTTTATTTGATAGATTTTCGTTTATTCTCACATTTTTCTCACATTTTTTAGAAAAAATCTAAATAAATAGCATGTCAAATGTGACAAAATTTAAAAGTAGTAAAATAAAAAAATTATTAGAAAAAATTTTATTAATTTCATATTTTTTGCTAAAATGTATTATTAAGATGAGCAACTTTACGGTTCAGATGAGCGAAATTTGCAAAAGGGTGAAACGAAGTGAACCCGAGTAGCGAAGGGGCTTAAATGAGCGGCAGCGGCAGCAAGCGAATGACAAGCCCCAAGACAGCAAATTTCAAGAGAGCGAATTTTCCGTAAGGGTCGGCAGAACCGTTTTAAGGTTGGATTTAATATAAATAAACCAAACCAAACCAAACCAAACTTTTTAAGTGCTATTGTGCCAAATATATAACAGTCGGCGAAAAGTTGCGATACTAAATCAAATCTTCAGTTTAAATAAAATATTGATGAGGTGAATTATGACAAATAAAATTAAATGTCCAAATTGCGGGTGTGAAATCGATATAGAAAATTTGATTCAAGCCGGAGCAAAAGAAGCTCTGGATAAAGAATTACTCTCTCAAAAAATTGAATATGAAGAAATAATAAAAAAATTAAAAAAAGATTCTGAATTAGCAAAAGAAAAATCTCAGAAAGATTTTGAATCAGCTATGGAAGAAGCATTAAATGTACAAAAAAAAGAATTTAAATTGAAAGAAGAAAAAATTAAAAAAGATGTATTGGCTGAACAACAAGAAGCATATGATGAACTTCAAAAAGAATTGGAAGAAAAATCTCTGCAATTAAAAGATTTAAATAAGTTAAAAGCTGAAAAATCAAGATTGGAAAGAGAAAAACAAGAACTAGCAGAAAAAATATCTGCAGAAGCAGAACAAGATTTTCATCAAAAATTAGTAGAAGAAAAACAAAAAATGCAAAAAATTGCCGAAGAAAAATATGAACTTCAAATTAAAGAACTACAGAAACAGCTGGAAGATCAAAGAAGTTTGACCGAAGAAATGAAAAAACGTCAAGAACAAGGTTCTATGCAATTACAAGGTGAAGTCCAAGAATTAGCTATTGAAGAATATTTAAAGAACAATTTTAAATATGATGAAATTCAAGAAGTCGGTAAAGGTGATATGGGAGCTGATTCTATTCAAATTATTAATACTTTGAATAAGCAAAATTGTGCTACTATATATTATGAGAGTAAACGTACAAAAACATTCAAAGATGAGTGGATTTTAAAATTTAAAAATGATATACAATCCCGTAGTGCTGATATCGGTGTTTTAGTTAGTGCTGTTTATCCAAAAGGTATGGAAAGAATGGGCTACCGTGATGGAATTTATATTTGCAATTATGAAGAATTTAAGGCACTTTCTTTTATACTCCGTGAAAATCTTATAAAAATTTCTGACCTAAAAGAAGTTCAAGAAAACAGGCACGAAAAAAGTGCTCTTTTATATAATTATCTTACAAGTACTGAATTTAGATTTCAAATAGAAGCTATTGTAAATTCATTTGTTGAAATGCAAAATGATCTCGAATCAGAAAAAAGAGCTATGAATAGATTATGGAAAAAAAGAGAAAAAGAAATAGTAAATGTAATATCTGCTACAACAAATATGTATGGATCTATTCAAGGAATAGCCGGAAATGCCATTAAACCTGTTGCACAGCTCGAAATGCCTCTGTTAGAAGTTGCAGATCAACAAATAGAATAATTTTTTCTATATATAAATTATTATTACAAAACCAGGTTATGTATTTTCTATATTGTGGTATTTAATTATAAAAGGGATTAAAAAATGAAATTAATAGCATTTACCGGTGCCGGTATTTCTAAATCGGCAGGTATACCTACTTTTGAAGATTTACCACATTTAAAAGAAAAATTATCTGTTGAATTTAAACAAGCTTTCCCAAAAGAATTTCATCAAGCCATTAATACACTTAAAAAAAATGTAAAAGATAAACAACCAACTGAAGCTCATTATGCACTGGCTAATTTTCAAATTCCTATAATAACCATGAATGTTGATTGTCTGCATACTAAGGCTGGTTCGGCTTTAGTATATGAGCTTCACGGTAATTATAAAGATGATAATATTGTTCTATACGGACAAAATATGCATTTCGGTGAAGAAGCTACGGAATTATTAATTAAAACTGTTTTAGATGCTAGATTATGTAATGAAGAAGCGGTTCTATTGTTAATAGGTACTTCTATGCATACCGCTTTTGCTAATTATTTTGTAAATCTGGCAAAAAAACTTGGTGTAACAATCAAAGAAATTAACAATAATGCCGATTTTGAAGTACCTGATTTCTTAAATCGAGTTTATAAAAATGCTTTAGCTAATGTTTAACAGTTTCAATTTTACTATTTTCATATAATATTTTTAGTTGTTTGTCTAAGTTATCAATGGCTTCAGTTTTATTTGTCCACCAGTCTGTTGACCATATTCTTATAATATTCCAATCCAAGCCTTCTAAAACTTCCTGACGTAATTTATCTCGATCTTTCGCCGTAGCTGCACTCTTATATGTTTCACCGTCACATTCTATTCCTGCAAGATATACATCAGATCTATCAGGGTGTACAACTGCTATATCTATTTTATAAGATGAAGTTCCTATTTTAGTATGTATATTCCATCCTTTTTCTTTCAATATCCGTGCTACTTCATCTTCAAATGGTGATTTAATTCCGTTTAGTTCTGTATTACTAAACGTCTTTAATGCACTCTTCCCTTGCTTTGCATATTGTAAAAATGCTTTTAAATCTGCAACTCCTTTAGAATTTGTTCGATTCAAATCAATTTGTTCTGCTAATAATGAAGAAAAAATAACCATTTCATATTTTGATCTTGTAAATGCAACATTGAGTCTTCTTGAACCGCCTATTTTATTTAACGGCCCAAAATTCATACTTATTTTCCCGTTTATATCAGGTCCATATGTCGTAGTGAATAATATAACATCTCTTTCATCACCTTGTACTGTTTCTAAATTCTTTATAAAAACACTATTCGGATTATTTGGATTAAATGCAAATTCTATTTCAGGATGTAGTTCTCTTTCTTTATCAAGTAAATCTTCTATTAATTTTTGCTGATCAGAATTAAATGTAATTATTCCTATGCTCTTATTTCGTATATCCGGATTTGGATTTTGAAGTCTTGTTACACATTCTTTTACAACTTCTTTTGCTTCGTTTAAATTTATATGTGTACCTTTTTCATAACACCCGTTCTCTACATATCTAAATGATACGGATTGTTGATTTGTATGTGCAGCAGGAAATGTAACAAGAGAACCTTCATAATATTTGTCATTTGAAAAAGCTATTAAACTTTCACAACGGGAACGATAATGCCAATTTAGACTTAATGTCGGCATTGATGAAGCTATTAATTCATCTAATATACTTTCTAAATCTTCATCGATTTCAAGTTCTTCTTCATTATATTCTATATTTCTTCCAAAAAAATTAGTTGGAGGCATTTGCTTGGGGTCACCTGCTATTATAATTTGTTTTCCCCTGGATAATGTTCCTATTGCATCCCATACTGTTATTTGTGATGCTTCATCAAAAACTATTACGTCAAAATTCTCTTTTGTTACTGGTAAATATTGGGCTACTGATAATGGTGACATCATTAAACAAGGGGTAAGTTTCTTTATTGCATTGCCTGCTTGGGCTAGTATTTGTCTTACAGGCTTTATTTGTCTTTGTTTTTGTGTTTCTCTTTGTATAATTTTCCATTCAGATGATAAATCTTTTGTATCTTTCGACGGAATATTTTCTGCTAATTTAGTTTGTATATATTCAATAATTGTTTCTTGAAATTCATTATCTAATTTTATAAATTGTTTTATTTTATCTGCATGTTGATGACTTGAAAATTCTCTTAATATGATATTTTCTGAGGCTATTGCTTTAGATAGCCAGCTGCAATACCCTGATAAAAATGCTGTTTCTATGTCATCGTTTGATATTTGATTTAATTCTATCAAGTTTATTAATGAACTCAAATTCTTTTCAATTGCTTCTTCCTTCAATTTTTGCCATAAACACCAATCTTTTAATTTGTATTCATGTAATTTTAAATTATTTGCAAAATCCGTATAAGAATTAATATTTGTTATTTGTTCAAATTTATTATTGGATTGAATTGTATTATCTGATGAAGTACATAAAGTTTTTAATTTATTGTAACTTTGTTCAAATAAATTATATGCATTTTCAAATGTTGTAATTCTTCTACTTATATAACCATCTTGGTTAAGCATTTCTCTGTTTTCGGTTATTATTGTATTTAAAGTTTCTCTTATATTTTTTAAATCATCCGGATTTGTTGTTAATTTAACACTGATTTGTCTTAAATTTTTTGCAAGATTTGCAGATTGTTTTAAAATTTTTGTATCTGAATTTTCTATTTTCCATATTTTTATGTCTTTTAGTATATTGTCAAGTTCTTGTAATATACTTTCATGTTCTTCCATAATGCCTATATTTTCAATATCTTCAGGCATTTTTATATTTCCTTTTATTCCGGCTTTTTTCAATTCATTTTTTATTTTTATTTTTTCTATTATACTTAATAAGAACCATTTATTTTCAGCTAAGATCCAGCGAGTCTTAATTTCATTTACATTTATATGTTTCCATATATCTTTCGGACATATACAGTTTAATTTCTCTTTTGCCTTTAAATACTCATTTATATGGCATATTGCATTTTCAAGGGATTCTATTTTTTCAATTCCTTGTTTACTGAATGCGTAATCTGCTATATTTAATGATGAATCTTTCAGTATTTGTGATAATTCCAACAATGTTTGTATGATTGGAATTTCACTACAATTAATATTCAAGTTTAATAGTTTAATAAGTTGTTTACATTCATTCTCTAAATTAACAGATAAATCTGAAAGAATTTTACTTTCAGATATAATTAAATTTTGCCAGTTAGGATTCCAATTTTTATTTATTATACAGTTTAAAAATTTTGAATCAAATAAATTTTCACAAGTTTTTGCTTGAATCTTTATTTTGTGTACTAACTCTTTTAGCTCTTTAAATTCTTGTTCGGAATGTTTATTCGCAGATTCCCAATTAAAATTAAGCAGATTAGCAAATTCTTTATTTTTTATGCAAATACCCATTGCATAATACGGTGTTATTCCGTTTCTTAAAGGTGTATGGAGTACTTTTACTGTTTCATTGAGTTCATTTCTGATATTTAAAATTTCATTTGATTTATTTATTATATTATCATTACTTTTTCTTTGCGAACTTTCCCAAGATATTCGTAATTGATTTAATACATCTTTTTTATTTGCTTTATTTGAATGTAATTGAAGACAATATTTCCCTAACCCTACTTGTTCTAAACGCTTGTATACAACATTTAAAGCCGCCATCTTTTCCGAAACAAATAAAACGGATTTTCCTTTTGCTATTAAGTGTGCTATTAAATTTGAAATGGTTTGACTTTTTCCTGTCCCGGGAGGCCCTTCTATTACAAAACTTTTTCCTTGATCGGCTGCAGCCAGTACTGCAAGTTGTGATGAATCTAACGGAAGCGGGGTAAAAAAATCTTGTGGTTTATATAATGAATCCAGATCTTTAGGATTGATAAATTCTCCGTCATTAGGAAATTTTTTTGTTTTATCAATTAATGCACCTATAATAGGATGTTTCATCATTGATTCTGCACGATCTGTTAAATCTTTCCACATTAAGTATTTATTAAATGAAAAATGGCCTAAAACTACTTCTTCTACTACTTCAAATCCTTCTACTTCTTTTACTGCTTGTCTTACTCTATTCCATATTTCGATTACATCTAATCCGCTTTCATCTGTAGGTAATTCACCCTCCAGTGACGGAATAAATATTTCAAAATCTTGCTGTAACATTTGTAATAATGTTGTATTAAATCTTGATTCATCTTCATGGGCTGATAATTTTATATTACTTTGTATTGATGTTCTTTCTAATTGTACGGGACATAATATTAATGGGGCATGATATATTTTATTTGTTTTATCCTTCTTCTTCCAGTTTAAAAATCCAATTGCCAAATATAATGTATTAGATCCTCCTTCTTCAAGTATTATTTTCGTTTTTCGATATAGTGCAGTTAATTGAATATTTAATTTTGATTCCGGTATGTTTACAAGTAATTGTTTCGATTTAAGTGCTTCTTTTGCTTGAGTTTCCCAAAAATTTTCACCTGTTCTTAATGTCCTTAATTCCGGATCTATTTTCGTCTTAAATATCTTTTCTGCAGAAACCAATGACATTTTTGTTCCATCTGATAAATAATCTTCTAATTTTTCAGGATTTGGGCATAATATTGCTATGTTGCTTTGATTTATTTTACAATTTAGTAAAGGATTGCTGGGAGATAAATTTAACAATTTTTTTTGCCAGATATTTAACCTTGTCTGTTCTGTCGAATTTATATTTCCATATATTTTTTCATCGCTTAAATCAGGTAAATCTGTAGGGGCAGGCTCAAAGTTTATGTTGTTTTCTTCTTCATGATTTATAACAGATTCTTCTATTGTTTTATTATTTAAAGTTAACGGTTTTATTTGTTCTCCTCTTGATTGATGAATATCTAACATATATTCAAAATTTTGATCTTTCCCGTATGCTGTATGATTTTCTGCTATAATTTTTGCTTGTGTAAAATTTAATACGGGGGAACTTGATATCCCTACTGCTTCAAATACAAGAAGTTCTTTTAAATCTATTCTTTTTCTTATTGATTCCGGATCATCTATTATCGTATTACCTAATGAAGTTGGTTTTAACCATACTCCCGTATATGCATGTTCTTTTAATATAATTATTACTGGGTATAGGCCCATTTGTTCTATTGCAGATGCAAATAATATTGATGCATCTAAACACGTTACTACCTTATTTTTTAATATATCTTTTGTTAATCTGATTTTTTGACCGTTTTTTTCAAAACTTTTTGGCGGTAAACAATATGTGAAATTTTTATTAGCCAGTATTGTATATAATGCACTGACCATATCCCAAACTTTTTCACAGCTATTATCTTCGTATCCGTTTAATACTGAACTTTTGTTATTTTTTGCAAGTAATCTGCCTGTTTCTCCAAGTATTGCATCAATTCCTTGTGAATTAGGCATTACAAATGCAGCAAGTAATTCTGGAATATATTCCAATCCACCCCATTCATTATATGCAAGGACTTCTATTTTAATTTCTAATTCATCTAATATTGTATTTTCTTTTTCGAGAGTAAATTTAATATTGTCAAAGATTGATTCTTCTAAGTTTCTTAATAAGGATTCATTTAATTCGAGCTTTCTATCTTTTATTATTATTTCTTCTCCGCTATTAAGATTGCTTATTAGCCATTCTTTCGGTTTTATAAAATCAAGTGAAGAATAAAACTTTAATTTTAAATTTTCCCACGATTCATTTGTATAATTTATGATTTTTAATTCTTTTAAAATTGAAATATCATTTTGATAACAGGCAAAATTAATTTTAGATGAAAAATTTATTTGTATTGATTTTGACACGAAATATCCTTTTTTGTTATTTTAGTTTATTTTATTATAATTGTAACAAAAATTATTTAAATATTTGTAATTAGATATATTTAATATTAATTTTCTTTTTGATAAATATTTGAAAATGAGTTATTATAATTATGTGAGGGGAGAGTATATTTGTGAAGGCAAAGAAAAGTTTAGAAAATTTTTTTACTTTTATTCTAATTATATTATTGATTGTTGCATTAATAATTGAACCTTTAAAAAATTTGAAACTAAAAGAACTTGCAAAATTTGATAAAATTATTCAAAATATTGAAGATTACAAGAGTACATATTACCAATATCCGCAAAAGATAAATCTTAAATATAATAATGTTGTGTATAACACATACAATGATAATCAAGATTTTATATTAGATGTTGAAGAAGATGCATACGTATTTTATAGTATTTATAAATATTGTAGTGAAGGTGTGAAAGAAAAATGTGAGAAAGAATCTATGTTTAAATTTGGTGATTGGTATTATAACATAGAATTTGATTAAATATTTTTTTGTGAATTTTGCAGTTGCGTTTTTAAAAGGTGAGCAACTTTACGGCTCAGATGAGCGAAATTTGCGAAAGGGTGAAACGAAGTGAACCCGAGTAGCGAAGGGGCTGAAATGAGCGGTAGCGAAAGCGAG
>CANPZN010000059.1 GCA_947588785.1 Candidatus Gastranaerophilales bacterium | reverse complement strand
TCTTCACCTGCTGTAAGCATTTTTTCAAGCCAGTAAATTGAAGCATCAGGATCTGAACCTCTCATACTTTTTTGAAATGCGGACGCCATATCATAATGTTCTTGTATTGAATATTTTATAGAGGCATTTTGTGCCAGCTGTTCAAGTGTTTCAACAGTTACTACTCTTTCTCCGTCCTTGTACTGAGATGAAAAATATACATTTTCTATTAAATTTAATGCACTTCTTGCATCTCCTCGCGCATAATTTAAAATATAATCAAAAACTTCTTCTTCTATATTAGATTTTGCATATTGGTTAGATAAATAATCAAAACCTTTCTTTATCAGCTTTTTCATGCTTTCATCATCTATTGGCATTAATCTTAAAACTTGTGTACGAGAAAGTAATGCTGAATTGACTTGAAATGAAGGATTTTCTGTTGTAGATCCTATCATAAAAACAGTTCCATTCTCCAAATGAGGCAAAAGTGCATCTTGCTGGGTCTTATTATATCTATGAATTTCATCAATAAAAAGAATAGTTTTTTGTCCGTATATTAATTTTTCCTTCGCTATGTCAATAGCATCTTTTATATCCTTTATGCCGGAAGTTACTGCACTTAATTCTATAAAATAACTTTTTGTATGATTTGCAATAATTCTCGCAAGTGTAGTTTTTCCGCATCCGGGTGGACCCCATAATATTAGAGAAAATAATCTGCCTGTTTTTAGCAGTGAAACTAAAGGTGCTTTTTCTCCTGTAATATTTTCCTGCCCTAAATATTCTTCTAACGTTTTTGGACGTAAAATTTCGGCTAAAGGAATTTGTTTATTAGTTTCTTTTAAACTGTCAAATAAGTCCATTGTAAAATATTAGCCTTTCAATTAATAATATTTTATCATTAATATGGAGTTATTATGCAAAATTTTAATATCATATCTAAATATTTAAAAATAGGAATATTTTTATTAATACTTCTATTGATGATTATTTCAGTTGAAAGGCAAATTTCCACTAATAAATCATTGAAAATTAATCAAAAAAATACAATAGTATTTTGGACTCTTCAACTTGGGAGTTTTGATAAATATATTTATAAGATTATAAAAGAATATGAATGCCAAAATCGAAAAATAAAAATTAAATGGGTTGATGTACCCTACTCTGAAGGCGAAAAACGTATACTCGCTTCTATATTAACTGATAATCCTCCGGATCTTGTTAATTTAACTCCCGATTTCTCTCTTCTTCTCGCACAAAAAAAAGCATTATATTTGATAGAAGAAAATGATTTAAAACAATTTCTTCCTTCTCTTTCTAATATGCTTAAGTATAATGATAAATATTTTGGTATACCTTTTTATGCAACATCTGCAGTTACTTTAAATAATTTATCGATTTGCACTGATACCCCTAAGACTTATGATGATTTATTTAAATTATCAATAAAAAATGGTTACTACCTTACTATGATAAATTTCGCTGAAAATGATACTCTTTTAAAATTATTAAATAAGTATAATATAAATAATCCGCAAAATATTAATACTGATAAAAGTATTAAATTATTTGAAAAATTTAAATTTTTATATGATAAAAATCTTATTCCAAAAGAAAGTGTAACTCAAACTCATCGTGATGCTTTAGAAAAATATATGTCAGGACAATTGGCATATTTGGTTACAGGGGCAAATTTTATTAATATGATAAAAGAAAATGCACCTAATATTTATAAAAATACAAAATTATTACCCCAATTAACAGGTGATACAGGTCTTTATGATTATTCTTTAATGAATTTTGTTATTCCGTTAAAATCTAAAAATCACAAAGATTCTCTTGATTTCGCTTTGTTTTTTACTAACAAAATGAATCAGTTGGAATTCGCAAAATTAACTCAGGTATTACCGGTTAATCAAGAAGCACTCAATGATGAGTATTTTACAAAAAATAAAGATAATGATTTACAATCTCAAGCCAGAATTATATCTGCTAAACAATTAAAATATCTTCAACCGCCCATAACTAATATAAAAAATAAAAAAGAATTAAATATTTTATCCGGAAATTATATACAACAAATACTGATAAATAATTCACCCATAAATGAAACATTGGATAAGTTTTCGGCTGATTGGAAAAAATTAGATAACTAATTTATGATTTTTGATTTAAAATTATATTATGAATTTTATAAAATCTCTAAATATTCTTGATAGATATATTTTAAAGCAAATCATTGAAGTATTTATTCTTGGAATCATTGTTTTTACTTCAATAATATTTGCTTCTGATACTTTTATATCTCTCATTAAACAAATATCTGCTTATGGAATGCCAATTAATCTGGCATTTATGATTATTCTTTTAAACCTTCCTTCTGTTATTGTTATGACAATTCCAATGAGTGTACTTTTTTCAACAGTTATGACAGTAAATAAACTCTGTCTTCAATCAGAAATTACAGCAATGAAAGCCTGCGGTATCGGAATAAGACGAATTGCAAAACCTATTTTTTTATTCTCTGTTGTCATGGCTCTTATTACTTTCTTCTTAAATGAAACTATTGTTCCAATGACTGCTTCTCAATCTAAAACTTTGGCTCTATATGCACTTGTTCAAAGAAATATTCCTGAAGGAAAACATAACTTTTCAATGAAAGAATTAAAAGACGGTAATTATTTAAAACGTCTTTTCTATGTTGAAAAATGTGAAGATAAGCAATTTTCTAATGTTTCTATTTTAGATATGTCTGATAATAATAAAATTCAGATCCTTCAAGCCAGAACGGGAACTTCTGTATTAGAAGGCTGGCAATTTGATAATGCTTCTGTTTATACTATTTCTAAGGTCGGAAAAACTTTAAATACTTCTTGGATCCAAAAAACAATAATTGATTTCGGCAGTGATATTCAAAAACATCTCGATAATAAAAATGATGGTACAGATTTAAATTTTTTGCAATTATTACCATATTTGTATAAATCGGACGTTAATTTAACTCCTTCCGTTATTGCTAAATATAAAGTACATTTTTGGGAAAAGGTTGCTTTACCTATTACTACAATTGTTTTTGTACTTCTTGGTGTCCCTCTTGCAATTACTCCTCCAAGAGTCAGACACAACAGAGGGTTTTTGTTTACTATTGCTATTATTTTTTGTTATTATATAATCCGTGGTTTTTCTATTGCTTTAGGAGTTAATTGTACAATTTCTCCTTTTCTTGCTGCTAATCTACCTAATATTATTATGGGAATTATTGGTTTCTTTCTATATAAAAATAAATGCGAAAAAATTTAAATATTAAGAAATGTAAAATAATAAAAATTTAATTTTAAATATTTTATCAATATACAATCTATATTGTTAAGATATTTGATATATAAAAAATATATAAAAATTTTAAGATCAAAATAGCTAAAACCATTATGATTAAAGGGATAGAAGGATGATATTCAAAAATTAAGGTGAATTATAAGCAATTAATGCAATTTGATAAAAGTAAATGTTTTTATATAAATGTGGGTTAGATAAAAAGTAAAGGGTAGGTTAGTTATGGGTTATGCATTATTTGCAAATCGTAAAATTTATTTAACGAATCAAATCTTTTTATTGCAAAGTACGTTAGATAATATTGAACGACAAAAATATGATTTATTAACCTTTTCTGCTAATATAGCGGATGGAGAAGTTACAATAGAAGAAATTGCTTCCGATGCGGGAAATTATGCTACTTATGCAACGTATTTAAAAGGTGCACAAGCATATAAAGAAACTGATGAAGGTGTTCAAAATACTGCACAAGGGATTAATGGGCTTGCTACTGATCAAGGTTATGATGAGGCAACAATGCTTATGATTAATGAAATGATAGGTCAGCAGGTTGATGAAAAATATGCTCAACAAGTATCTAAACAGTTAGAAGCTAAAGAAGCTAAGTTGGATGCACAAATGAAAAGAATTGAAACACAAATATCCGCAGTACAAAGTGAACTTCAATCTGTTGAACAAGCTGAAGCTGAGTCAATTAGCAGAGCAACACCAAAATATAAAGGTGTAGGATAAATTTTATAATTAACTTTCCACTTTATTCTTATAAGAACGGTTTATTTACCGTTCTTTTTTATTGATTTATGATTTTAGGATTGTATCCTTTTAATTTCATTTTTTTTACAAGTGCATTTGCTTTTTCTTTGTCTGAAAATGATCCTATTTGTACAATGTACTTACCATTTTCATTCTTTATAAAAGGAATTACTTCTGTGATATCCTTAGATACTTTTTGCTCTGCATTCATTGCGTCTTCTATTGTTGCATAATGTCCAAGATAAATTTTAGTTAGTGTATTTTTTTCAGAAATTTCAGGCTTTTCATTTTTTTCATTATTTGAATATATTGGTTTTGATTTATTTTCATCGTATTTAAATTTAAAATCAATTTTTGCGTTTTTTAAATCTTCTTCAGATGGGATAGGAGCTGTTTTTTTCTTAGAATCTTTTATTGTTTCTTTTTGAGTAGAATTATTTTCCGATTCAAGTTTTTGCGGAACTCTGACAGAAACGGAAGGTAGATCATCTTCCATTTGTATCCATTTTAGACGTTCATCTATAGGTTTAATTTCAACATCCATATCTTCTTCTGATAAAGCAAGTGTTTCATCATTGCCTAATGTAACATCAACATTAGGGGAATATGATTTAACTATATATGATAAAGCATATAAGGCTAGAATAAATACAAATGCAAATAGTATAATATAACCAAAAATATTACCTTTTTTTCTTTTTTTTCTTTTTAACGGGATGTAATTTACTTCTTGCATTAAAAAACTCCTCTAACTTTGCAGGCAGCTAATATAATATCATTAGTTTCTTCGCTGTATAATTTAAGTATTGTATTTGCAAATTGTTTTATATCAACAATTTTAGCATCTTGAATTAAATCCGCAGCTTCTATAGGTGCTCCTTCTGATATTATATTTAATCCGAAATGTATTAATGATGATGTGATTGATTTCGTTGCAATTGATACTGATAATTTTTTATTGTTTATATACAAATCATCACCACTTCTTATTATTTTAACTTCAGGAGAAATTTTTTCTATTAACTCTTTGGTTATACTAACCAATAACCTTTGTTTATAAACAGTTTCTTCTAAAGATGAATTGAAATTTTCTTCTATAAAATTAAGCATTTTTTTACTGTATATCGGTTCATTGTTAATGACATCTTCTATATCAACCATATGTTGAAGATTAACATCGCATTCCCCTACGAATGCTACTATAGCATTACCTTGAATATGGTAATTTTTGTATATCCAATGCGGACTTAATTGAGTTCCGTCATATTTAATTTCTTCGTTTATGAATAATGTTTTCATTTAATTCTCCGATTGAAATAATTCTAAGATTATATCATTTCTATTATTTAATTTTAATGCACGTTTTAACCTCTGGCAAGATTCACATTTTCCGCAATTCCTATTCCCCCCTAAATAACAGCTGTGTATATATTTAAATGGCACTTGTAATTCTATACCTTTTTTTACAATTTCTTCTTTTGTTAAATTAATTAATGGGGCTATAACTTTTATTTCTTTATTTGTTGAATTTTTTAATGAATTATTTATTGCATTTATAAATTCTTGTGTATTATCCTTGAATGTTGCAGCTTCTTCTTTATTTGCACCTAATATAATATAGTTATAATTTTGAGCTTCTGCAATACAAGCTGCAATATTTATAAACAATGCATTTCTATTTGGCACCCATACTGATTTTGCTGTTTGTTCCGTGATTATTTTATTATTTAATTCATTTATATTCATGATTGGTATTTGTTTCTCTGTATTAAGTGCGGATGATGAAATCTCTTTTAGCCAATCTATATTGATAATTTTATGTTCAATAGAGTAAAATTTTGAAATTTGTTTCGCTGAATTTATTTCCGAATGTAATGATTTTTGTCCGTAATCAAATGTAATTGCAAGTGATATATTATATTCCTTAATACATTCCGCAATACTTATTACGGAATCTAATCCTCCTGAAAGTAATATTATAGATTTATTCATCGAAATTTTCCTCGTTATAATTTTCTGCTTTTAATTCATTTTGTAATTTTATGGCTTCATTTTTTGCAACAGATGAATATGTTTCAGTATTTATTATTTCATTTAAAATGTTTTCACCTAATATATTATATAGGGCTATAACAGCATTTTGAACTACTTCTCTATTTGAATCATTAAGCATAACTCTTATTAATTCAGGGGCTCTTTTATCATCTGAATTCATTAAAACTTCAATAGCATTAATCCTGACTCGGGGAGATTCATCTCTTAATGATTTTATCAATGCATTAAAAACTCTTTCCCCTCTAAAATTAAGTTTATTTAATGCTTCAAGAGCTCTTTCTTTTAAAAATGTAAATCTGTCAAGTAATCCTTTTTTACTTTCCAATATTGATACTAAAGAGTCAACGGCTTTTTCATCTCCAATCATTCCTAAAGCTGATACTGCTGATTCTTTTACATATACAGATGATTCAGTTTCATCTTCTACTATGTTCATTAATGGTAATACTGCGTATTTATCTCCTATTTTTCCAAGTGCTTCCGCACATGAAAGTTTCACTTTATAATTTTCTTCTTTGCTGTTTAAACAATATAACAGCGGATATACAGCTTGTGAATCTTTTGTGTTTGCAAGTGCTTTTGTTATATTTATTCTAATTCTGCTTATATTTTCAGCGTCTTTTATTCTTGATTGAAGTTTTCCTTTCATTAATAGCGAATCAATTAATATTGGAATACTTGATTTATCCCTAAATTTATCTATTTTCTTTAGCAAGAATATTAAAATCTCATAGTTGTTTGATATTTCAAAAAAATAATTATAAATAAATATCAAATGTTCATTTGGAAATTTTGTACTTAATCCTGATATTATATCAATAGATTTTTTTGGATTTTCAGGATTAATTATTTCACAACTATCTGCTAATTCTTCAAAAGGTATGTTATTATTTTCATCCATAACTAAAACTTATTATTCCATATTTACAGGATAAATGAAAAATATATGTATATCAATATTACAATATAAAAAATTCATTGTTTAGCAATGATTCTATATCTTTATTTGCTATAACTTGGGTGATTTTTTCTTCTATATTGAAATTAACCTTTATATTTTTTAATATTGAAGGTAATATTATATCTGATGTATATTTTATGTGAATAAATCCTTTATTGTTTTCTAAAAATTCTGTGTATAATCTAAGTATTTTTTTCCATTGTTCCGGTATTAAGTATTTTCTGCCTGTATAGTATAAAACATCTCTTTCATATGAATCAAAATAATTTTCAAGAAAATTTACCTGGAGCATATAATCATAATTCTTTATTTGTTCTTCATTTAGTACGGAAAATATATTTCCGGTTATTTCTTTTTGATTTTCTTTATTTGTTGTGGTTATATAATATGCCCATAATAAACATCCATAATAAAACGCTATGTTATTTTTTATATATTTCTCAATTTTAGAAGCAAAAAGTTTAAATTTTGTTCTTTTTTGTTTAATTGATTGCAATTGCATCATGCTTGAATATATTTTATTCACATAATCATTTAAATCTAAAACAAGATCACCTAAGCCGGGGTCAAATAATACCGTATTCATTATAATCTTACCTCTATTTTTCTATTTTTAAGTTCTTTTTTTAATATTGGAATAGGTAATGTGTTAAAATGAAAAATTGAAGCAGCCAATGCCGCATCGGCATTTCCTTCTTCAAAAACTTTTATAAAATGATCAAAATTATTTCCGGCTCCGCCTGAAGCTATTAGCGGTATATTTAAATTGGTTGCTGCTAATTTTGTCATTTCAATATCATAACCATTTTGTGTTCCGTCTGCGTCCATAGAGGTTAGTAATATTTCACCTGCACCTCTTTTTTCAATTTCAATTAGCCAATCTTTTAATTTTATTCCTGTATTTATTTTGCCTGCATTTATATGTACATAGAATTCGTTATCTGCTCTTTTTGCATCGACTGCAATAACTATGCATTGTGAACCAAAATACTTTGCTGACATATTTATCAGCTCCGGATTTTTTACGGCTGCTGAATTGATTGCTATTTTATCTGCACCTGCATTTAGAAGAATTTTCATATCCTCAATTGATTTTATTCCTCCACCAACGGTAAATGGAATAAAGACTTGTTCTGCAGTTCTTTTTACCATATCAACAGTTGTTTTCCGTTCTTCTGTTGTTGCTGTTATATCGAGGAAAACAAGTTCATCAGCACCTTCTTCGGAATATTTTTTTGCAAGCTCTACAGGATCTCCTGCATAACGGAGATTTTCAAAATTTACGCCTTTTACTGTTTGGCCGTTTTTTACATCTAAACAAGGTATTATTCTTTTTGCTATCATTTTTTAAAATTGGTTTAAAAATCTTGTATCATTATTGAAAAATAATCTTATGTCATTAATTGCGTATTTTAACATTGTTAGTCTTTCAACTCCCATTCCGAATGCGAAACCTGAATATATTTCAGGGTCAATACCAACATTTTTCAATACATTATAATGAACCATGCCTGCTCCTAATACTTCCAACCATCCGGTTCCGGAACAAGTTCTGCAACCTTTTCCTTGGCACATTATACATTGTACATCTACTTCTGCACTCGGTTCGGTGAATGGGAAATAACTTGCTCTAAATCTTGTCGGACGTGATGAGCCAAAGTATATTCTTACAAATTCATTTAAGACGCCTTTTAAATCGGCAAATGTTATATCTGTATCCACCATTAATCCTTCAATTTGATGAAACAGGTTATTTTTCCTTGCACTGACTGATTCACATCTATATACTCTGCCGGGTGAAATAACTCTTAATGGGGGTTTTTTATTTAACATTTGTCTTATTTGGGCACCGGATGTTTGACTTCTTAATATAACATTTGGTGCGGTCTTTGTGTAAAAAGTATCTTGCATGTCTTTTGCTGGGTGGTTTGGCGGAAAATTAAGCATGTCAAAATTTATATATTCCGTTTCTACTTCAGGACTGTATTCTGATGGCATAACGGAAAAACCAAGCCCTTGAAATATTTCAACTATTTCATTTATTGTTTGGGTTAGCGGATGAATTTTCCCTTGAGGTCTATAATCTGAGGGTAAAGTTATATCTATTTTTTCGTTAATTAATTTTTTATTTAATTCTATTCTGTATAGTTCTTGATTTTTTGCACTTATCATCTCGTTAAGTTGATTGGAAATATTATTTGCCAGTGAGCCTATTGTCCTTTTCTCTTCATCTGATAAATCTTTTAGATTCTTTTTTATAGAATTAAGTTCACCTTTTCTGCTTAAATATTTTACTTTTACATCTTCTAATTCTGTCAAATTATTTGAATTGTTAATTTCTTCCGATGCTTCTTTTAAAATAAGTTCTAATTTTTCTTTCATAAAGAACCTCAACTTAACTATATATACAATTTGATGTTGTGTTTTATCTGTGGCTGTATTGAAGTTTTTAGGTCTTTCAGATAAAAAACCATAATAAATTTCTTTAATTTTTTTTACTCTTAAAGAGTTTTTTGCCACTCAAAAAATTACTTATTGATTTTTAATCAGTAATATTTTTCTCGAACAATTTAAATTATAAGACAAAAAAAATACATGTCATTGAAAAAATTATCATGTTATACTTTTAATGGTAGTTATACATTATTAAAATTTTATGTAGCAGTCTTTGTGACAAATATGTAAAACAAAAATTTTCACGGGGTTGCAAAATATGTGAGTGAAAATTTGCAAGTGGTATATTATAAATATAAGCAAATTTACGATTATGATGACTAAACGGAATGTTTTAATACCGAATTAAGTATATTTAGTTTAAATTTGGGGGTTCTATGAATATTAAAAAATTTTCTATTTTCTTTATATTATTATACTTGCTTAATAATTTAGTAATAGCTTCCCCGTTAAATACTGATTTACAAGAGTTATTTCAGAATAATAAGGCAATAATTTACGCAATTAATATAAGAACTTTTAATGCAAATGACAAGAATTCAAATGGAATAATTGATTTTGATTTGGGTGAAACATCAGGAAATTTTATAAATGCGGTTGAACGATTAGATGAATTAAAAAAATTAGGCATTAATGCGATCCATCTGTTACCAATAACCCCCGTAGGAAAGATAAAAGCACTTGGTACAGCAGGATCTTTATATTCTATGGCAGATTTTCTATCTGTAAATACTCAACTGGTGGATTCAGAAAGTGAACTTTCACCTAAAAATCAGGCAAAATACTTTGTTGATGAATGCCATAAACGTGGAATAAGAGTAATTGTTGATTTACCAAGCTGTGGTGCATATGATTTATATATTAACAGACCGGATTTATTTTTGCTATCTGAAGATTCCACTCCATATATACCGGCTGACTGGGCAGATGTGAGATTATTTAATGTACCTGATGATGAAACTTTATTTAAATCTGATATTTTTGTACTCCATAAATTATTTGTAAATTATATGATATCTATTGGTGTAGATGGAATACGGGCAGATGTTGCAACAATAAAACCTTATATTTTCTGGAAAGAATTAATTTCATATGCAAGAAGTAAAAAAGAAGGCTTTCTGTTTCTTGCGGAAGCTTCGGAAAATTGGACTCAACCGGCTTCTGATAAGGCTTATTTTACGGATTATAAAAAACTTTTGGAAGCCGGTTTTGACGGATATTACGGAAATTATTTTGATTTTAAAAATTGGAGTAAATCATATGATTTATATAATGCTATTGAAAATCAAAGAAAAATTCTAAATAAATATCCTCAAAAAAAATCCGTTATCGGCAGTTTTGAAACACATGATGTTATAAGTCCTTTAATAAGCGGCGGTGAAAATTTCTCTAAAATTATTATATGGCTGAATGCAACTCTTCCTTTAAATCCTTATTATGTTGATGGGTTTCTCCAAGCAGATGATTATTTATATGATTATGCCAATAAAAAAGCAAATGAAACATATACCGATGATGAGTATTATTATGTTCATAAGGGACAGATTGATATATTTAATTTCTCAAGAAAACCCGGAAGTGATACTGATGTTCTGTTGAAAGAACATATATCAGCGATTAATCTGAGAAATAGCTTTATAGATCAAATCACAAAAGGTAAATTCATTATTTTAAATTCTGATAATGATAATATTATTGCTTTTGAACGAGTTTATGAGAAAAAATCCGTAGTTGTGATTATAAATAGAAATCTTGCAAATAGTGAAAATGCAAAAATAAAAATAAAAAATTTGAAAAAAAATTCTAAAATTATTTTTATCAAAAATGATGAAAATAAAATAATAACTAAATCCACGATGGAAGGGCGTTTTAGAGGTGCTGAAATAGTCGTTTTCACAATAGAAAATAATTAAATTTTAAAAAAAAATAGAAAATTTTTTTTTAAAACTATTGCCAAATCTGGAAATATAAGTATAATAATTCTTGTAATACAAGAGGAGGTTCATATGAACAAAGAAGAATTAGTAAAAGAAGTTGCAAAAAAAGCAAAAGTATCTCAAAAAGCTGCTGCTGATGTATTAAGTGCTACTATTGACACTGTACAAAAAACTGTAGCTAAAGGTAAGAAAGTAACTTTAGTTGGTTTTGGTACTTTTGAATCACGTAAAAGAAAAGCTAGAACAGGTCGTAATCCTCAAACCGGTGCTGCTATAAAAATTGCAGCAAAAACAGTTCCTGCTTTCTCTGCTGGTAAAAAATTCAAAGATGCTGTAAAATAGTTTATTCTTTATATAATGACCGCTTGATTATTCAAGCGGTCATTTTTATTTGTTAAATATAGGATTGGCACAAAAATCACAGGGCTTGCAAGAAGCAAGATTAACAACTCATGTTAACTCAACTTATAATTCCTATCTGACTGAGTACTGATTGTTAGAAAACTTTAAAGTGCCCACTGAACCAAATTAAATTTTTAGTTTCCGTTTTAATTAATAGCATGCTTACAAATTGGACATGCCTGAGCATTTAATTTTACCTTCGTATTGCAATAAGGACAAACTTTATAAACTTCTCCCATTTGCGGAGTGTAATTTTCATTATTTAATTTTTGCTTTTTGTATATTGTTTCATATATTAGTTTTGCATAATAAGCAAAAATTGCAATTATTACAATACCTACAATAAACCACCATAATTCTTTTATTATAAAAAAAATTATAAGTCCGATTAAAAGAAATTTTAAATATCCGGATATGTTATTAAAATTATACATTTGTATTT
>CANPZN010000058.1 GCA_947588785.1 Candidatus Gastranaerophilales bacterium | reverse complement strand
AGTGGCGTATTGAAAAGGTGAGCAACTTTACGGTTGCGAGGAGCAAGCGTAATGTTGCGACACTAGATTAAATTATTTACACTCCGCTTCGTTTTAAATGTTGCTTTGTAACATTCCGAACCCAGGTAAAATTTTCTCTGACAAAATTTTGTAACAAAATATTTGTACGGGAAAATGAATGCTTGATATAAAATTTTTAAGTAATATAATTTTTGTAGTTATATTATAATTTATAAATGTAGAGGTAATAAAATGAAAAAAGACATACATCCGGAATATAAAAAAACAGTTATTAAATGTGTATGCGGAAATGAAATAGAAACAGGTTCCGTTTTAGATGATATTACGGTTGAAATTTGCAATAATTGTCATCCGTATTATACAGGAAACCAAAAAATTGTTGATACTGAAGGTAGAGTTGAAAGATTCAAAAAACGTTATCAAAAGAATCAAAAGTAATGATAATAAAACTCCAAACGGAGTTTTTACCTATAAATACCCACATATAGTGGGTATTTGTGTATAATCGGAGGAATGCTATGAATGATGATAAGTTCGCAAAAGTAAGGTTAATTTCAAAACCTGATAATATGTTAAGAACAGTTTATACTGCGTGCAGAACTTGTTATAGTTCAGAATCACCGATAAATATATTTGATAGTGAGTCGGCTCTCGACAAAGAAAAAATGTTAAAACTTATAAAAAGAGTAATATCTTCAGGACATTATTCCACAATAGAACATATACAGGTAAGTTTTGCAATAAGCAATATATCAAGAGCGTGTTCTCACCAGTTAGTAAGACATAGACATATGTCATTCTCTCAAAAATCACAAAGATATGTAAAAGAAAAAGGTCAATTTGAATATATAATTCCCGAAAGTATTGATTCAAATGATGAGCTTAAAGAAAAATTTACTGAGTTTATGGGTAAAATTTCTGATTTTTATCTTGAATTGACTCAAGAAGGAATACCGGCAGAAGATGCAAGATATGTTCTTCCCAATGCTACAGCTACATCAATGGTAGCAAGTCTGAATTTGAGAGAGTTAATTCATTTAGCTAATTTAAGGCTTTGTACAAGAGCACAAAAAGAAATAAGAATATTAGTAAAAAGAATGTGTGATGAACTAACAAAAGAAGAAGAATGGTTAAAGGATTATTTAGTGCCTAAATGTGAAAGATTAGGCTATTGTGATGAAGATAAGTCATGCGGAAGAAAAACAGTTAGGATGTAATAATTATGAAAGATATGCTTGATAAAATTTTGCAAATAGAGAGTAAATATGCAGAGTTAGGGAAAATATTATCAGATCCTGAAGTAATACAAGATTATAATAGATTTAAAACTCTATCAAAGCAAAGAAAAGCAATGGAAGAAACGGTTGAAGTATATCATAGTTGGAAAGATTCTGAACAAGCAATAGAAGATGCATATGAACTGTTAAAAAATGAGTCGGATGAAACAATGCGTGAGTATCTTCACAATGAAATAAATACAAATGAACAAAAAATGGCTGAACTGGAAGAACGCATGAAAGTTTTATTATTACCGCGAGATCCGATGGATGATAAAGATATAATGCTGGAAATCAGAGGCTCGGCCGGTGGTGATGAGGCAAATATTTTTGCCGGAGATTTAATGAGAATGTACTTAAGATATGCGGATAAACAAGGATGGCAGACACAAATATTAAGCAAAACGGATTGTGAAGCCGGAGGTGTATCTGAAGTAATAATATCAATAAAAGGTGATAGTATATATTCAAAATTAAAATATGAATCGGGAGTACACAGGGTACAAAGAGTGCCTGCAACTGAATCTCAAGGAAGAGTACATACATCAACAGCAACAGTAGCGGTTATGCCTGAAGTGGATGATGTTGAAATAGAGTTAAATATGAATGATATAGAGATAACAACAGCAAGATCAGGCGGTGCAGGCGGTCAGAATGTAAATAAAGTTGAAACAGCAGCCAGAGTATTTCATAAACCAACTGGTATAATGATTTTTTGTACTGAAGAACGTTCTCAGTTACAAAATAAAGAAAGAGCGTTACAAATATTGAAAGCAAAATTGTATGATATGGAAGTCCAAAAACAGATGAAAGAAGTAACGGATTTAAGACGTTCACAAGTCGGAACAGGGGACAGATCAGAAAGAATAAGAACATACAACTTTCCTCAAGGTCGTTTAACAGATCATAGAATAGGTCAAAATTTAAATGTTTGGACAGTTATTGATGGTGATTTGGATGAATTAATTAATCTGTTAATGGAACATGATCAAAAAATAAAACTTGAAAAATTAGCTGAAATAAACTAAAAATATTAACTATTCGCATAAAAATATAGTATGAACAAATATGTGATATTAGATTGGAGATTGCCCGGATGCAGGAATTTAAACATTATCCTGTAATGTTAAATGAAGCGATAAATGCATTAAATTGTCAGGAAGGTAAAATATATATAGATGCAACACTGGGTGGCGGAAGCTATAGTGAATTAATATTAAAAAAAATATCACCTTCGGGTAAATTAATTTCTTTTGATGTAGATATAGATGCTATAAATTATTCAAAGAATAAATTAAAAGATTACAAAAATTTAACTATTGTTAATGAATCTTATACAAATATTAAGAAATATTTAGAGAAAAATAATATAAAAGAAATAACAGGTGGAATAGTATATGATTTTGGTGCGTCGACATACCAATTAACATCGGAAGAAAGAGGATTCAGTTTTTTAAAAGAATCAAAATTAGACATGCGATTTGACCAAAGTGCTGATTTTTCTGCTTATGATGTTATAAATGATTATAAAGAGGAGGAATTAGTTCGTATATTTAGTGAATACGGCGAAGAAAGATTCTCAAAAAGGATTGCAAAAAAAATAACAGAACAAAGAAAATTACAAAAAATAGAAACAACAAAAGAACTTACAAATATTATATTTCAAGCAACACCGAGAATAAAATCAAAAATTCATCCGGCAACAAGAGTTTTTCAAGCAATAAGGATAGAAGTAAATCATGAACTTGAAAATATAAAAAATACTTTAAATGAAGTGCTTACATTATTATCAAATAATGCTATACTATCAATAGTAACATTCCATTCATTAGAGGACAGAATAGTCAAAAATATATTAAAAGATAATTCAAGAGGAAGTTCAATAAGGCATGGAGTGCAAGAGGTTAGAGAACCAATTTTAGAATTGGTAACAAAAAAACCGATAACGCCGTCTTGTGAGGAAATAAAAACAAATCCGCCGTCAAGATCAGCAAAGTTAAGAGTTGCTAGAAGAATAAATAAAAAATAGAATTCAGGGGAGAAAAATTGGGCAGAAGTTCAATAAATTATATAGAAAAGAATGGTTTAAATCAAAGGAATAATATTACCAATCCTGTTATATACGGGCGTTTTCCTAAATATGTAAATAAAAAATCGCCTGTGGATAAAATTAATAAATTCTTAGTATTTGTATTGTTAGGGCTGGTATGTTTATCAGTAATAAGTTATTATTTCGTATCTGATGGCGAAAAAAATATGAATAAAATAGGTCGTGATATAGTAGCATTATCAAATGAAAATATAGAACTTCAAAATAAGTTAGATAAATTGCATTCATTTAATAAAATTGATGCAATAATGCAGGGCAAAACAACATTGGATACGGCAAAAAGAGTAATCGAGATACCTTTTGTTAATTTGGGTTTTATTCCGAAAATACAATCCCAACCTGTAAATTATCATTGGTCTATAGGTTATTAATTTCTGTTAAATAGTTTCCTTCTGATTATGGATATGCTAACCTTTTAGTAAGGAATTTTACTAATGGCAGAGATTAAGGACAAGTTAAGATTTATTGATTTTCGTATTAAATTTGCACATATATTTTTGTTATTTATTTGCAGTTTAATAATTTTATATTTATTTTTATTACAAATAGTTGATATAAGACATTATAAAGTTCGTGCACACAATCAAAGAATGACAAAAAGTTTTATAATGAGAGGTGCAATAGTAGATAGAAACGGGTTAAGACTGGCATCTGATGAAACATTATTTAATGTATATGCACATAAAGAATATTTTGATCATACTCCGAAAGAGTTAGCTGAGATTCTTTCTCCGTATTTAAAAGTTAATAAAAAACATTTAGAAAAGACTATTAATAAAAAAGTAACTGTAATACTTCTAAAAAAGGATATAGACAGACAAACTGCCGAAAAAATAAAGAAATTGGGATTAAGAGAAATAAGTTTGGATAAGAAAAATGAAAGAGTATATCCGCAGGATGAATTGGCAGCTCATGTAATAGGATATTATAATCCCGATGCAGGAACAGCGGCAGGAGTAGAATTAACAGCAAAATCGATTTTGGAAGACGTAGATAATTTTGAGCCGGTACAAAGAACACCAAGGGGAGATTTAATTTACGATACAGGAACTGACCCTATTTCAGCAGCGGTACCGAAAGTGGGTAAAACAGTTACATTAACAATTGATTCAGCAATTCAGCATGTTTGTGAGCGTGAATTACTAAATATGATTAATGAAAAGCATGCAAAAAGAGGAACTGTTATAGTAATGAATCCAAAAAATGGGGAAATATTAGGTTATGCAGTTTATCCCCGATATAATCCGAATAATTATAAAAAAACAGATGCAATGCATTTGAAAAATTGGACACTTACGGATATATATCCGCCGGGATCAACGTTTAAGACATTAACGATTGCAGCAGGTATAGAATCAGGGAAAATTAATGCTTCAAGTAAAATAATGGATACCGGAAAAATGCAGCTTGGGAGCTGGACTATACAAAATTATGATTATCATAAACATCCTCATCCCGGATTAATAAATCTTATATATTTATTAGAGCATTCAAGTAATGTAGGATCTGCGAATATAGCATTAATGATGCAGCCAAGTGAATTTTACAATATACTTTCGGCATTGGGAATAGGTAAAAAGAGTGGTATAGATCTTGCCGGAGAATCATCAGGACTTTTACCGAAACCATATAAATGGGATAAATCAAGGCATGCCAGTATGGGCTTTGGATATGGTGCATCGGTTACTGCTATGCAAATGCTTAGTGCCGTAAGTGCGTTAGCGAATAATGGAGTCAGAGTTACGCCGCATGTTATAAAATACTCTCCGGAGGAAGAAGCGGAAAAGGTACAATATATACAGGCAATATCACCAAATACAGCAAGAACCGTAACTCAATTGTTAATGGAGAGTGTTGCTAATTCTAAAACGGCATTAAATCTTGAAAAATATTCCGTTGCAGGTAAAACAGGTACATCAAGAAAACCGTTAGAGAACGGCAAAGGATATTCTAATGATTTATATGCGTCAGTCATAGCATATCTTCCGGCGAGTAATCCGCAAATACTAATATATGTAGTAATAGATTCAGCTTCAAGCGGAGCTGTATGGGGGAATACGGTTGCAGTACCTGTATTTAAAGAAGTTGCTACTCAATGTGCAAGAATTTTAAATATTCCTCCTGATAAAAATGTTGTAGAATGAAATTTTAGAGGTGAATATATGTTATTAAGTGATTTAATAAGTTTATTAGATGATTATAAAAAGATTAATTTTGAAAATGTAGAAATTACGGGTATATCATATAATTCTGCGAATACAAAACCCGGAGATATATTTATCTGCATAAGAGGAGAACAAACGGATGGGCATGAATATGCGGAATCGGCAGTGTTAAAAGGTGCAAAAGCGATATTTGCGGAAAAAGAATTAGATTTAAAAATACCACAAATTATAGTAGCCGATACAAAAAGAATGATGGCTGCAATTGCTGCAAAATTTTATCATGAACCATCGAAACAACTCAAATTAATAGGTGTAACAGGAACAAACGGAAAAACTACGGTGACACATTTAATACAGAAAGTATTGGAACAAAATAACGAGAAATGTGCTTTAATTGGAACATTAGGATATAAATTATCAAGCAGTGACGGTTATAAAGAAGCAAAACATACAACTCCGCAACCTCCGGAATTGCAAAAAGATTTACGTGTAATGGCAGATGATGGGATAAAAAATGTTGTTATGGAGGTCAGTTCACATTCACTAGACCAAAACAGAGTCGGATTTTGTGATTTTGATGGAGCGGTTTTTACTAACTTAACACAAGATCATCTGGATTATCATATAACAATGAAAAATTATTTTAAGGCAAAAGCTAAACTATTCAAGGGTTTAAAAAAAGGAGCTTTTGCGATCATTAATGCAGATGATGAATATGCTCAGGAATTAATTTCCTTAATTCCACAAGAAGTAAAAGTGTTAACATATGGTATAAAAGAAGAAGCATCTGTAAGAGCATTTGATATAGATTTTTCGATAGACGGAGCAAAATTAAAGATAAATTACGAAGGGAATGTAGAAGAAATAAGTTTACATTTGAATGGAATGTTTAGTGTATATAATGCTTTAGCGGCGTATGCAGCTGCTCTTGCCATGGGAATAGAAAAGAATATAATAAAAGAGGCACTTGAAACAACAAAGAGCGTTGCCGGCAGATTTGAAATTGTTTCAAAAAGACCATTGGTGATTGTAGATTATGCTCATACACCTGACGGATTAAAGAATGTGTTAAAAGCAGCAAGAGAATTAACGCCCAAAGGAAGTTCTTTAATATGTTTATTCGGCTGTGGGGGAGATCGTGATACTACAAAAAGACCCAAAATGGGTAAAATTGCCGATGAACTTGCTGATAAGGTAATAGTTACGTCAGATAATCCGAGAAGTGAAGATCCGCAATTAATAATATCAGATATTATGACTGGTATAAAAACTGTGGATACGAGAAGAATATTTGTTGAACCTGATAGAAGGAGTGCTATACAATTTTTAAAAACGATAGCTAATCCGCTTGATATTGTTGTAATAGCAGGAAAAGGACATGAAGATTATCAAATATTGAAAAATAAAACAATCCATTTTGATGATAGAGAAGAAGCAAGAAATGTATTTGGAGGTAATGTATGAAATTAACCATACTTGGGCCCGGCTGCTGGGGATTAACATTGGCATGGCTTTTAAATAATAATTTTGAAGATATAGTTGTATGGGGAAGAAAAGAAGATCTTTCCGATGAATTACGTCAATATAAAAAAACAGAAAAACCATTACCGGTTCAATTGGATCAAAAAGTTATAATAACTGATGATTTAAAACAGGCTATTGAAGGAGCGGAAATAATATTGCTTGTAGTAGCTACATCAGGAATAAGATCCGTCTGCAGACAATTAAAAGAAGCAGGACTAAAAGAAAATCAAATTTTGGTAAATCTTTCTAAAGGTTTAGAATTACCATCATTAAAAAGGATGTCAGAGGTAATAAAAGATGAACTTCCTGAGTCCAATTTAGTAATATTATCAGGGCCGACTCTTGCCAAAGAGATATTAAACGGGTGTCCTACGGCAGCTTCAGTAGCAAGCGATGATATAAAAACAGCTGAGTTTGTACAAAAACATTTAAGCGTGCCGTCAAGATTCAGGTTGTATACAAATTCGGATATAATTGGTGTAGAACTGGGAGGAAGTTTAAAAAACGTTATAGCAATTGCCTCAGGATTCGCCGATGCAATGAAACTCGGTGATAATTGCCGTGGTTCATTGTTAACAAGGGGAATGGCAGAAATAGTAAGATTAAGTGTTGCACTTGGAGCCAGCCCTTCAACATTATACGGACTTTCAGGCATGGGAGATTTGATTGCAACTTGTTCAAGTCCATACAGCAGAAATTATACAGTAGGTTCAATGTTGGGAAAAGGTAAAAAAATTGATGATATATTAAAAGAACTTGGTTCTGTTGCGGAAGGTGTAAAAACATCAAAAGCACTTTGTGAACTTGCTGAAAAATTAAATATAGAAGTACCTGTTTCGTCAGCTATTTATGAGGCTGTATATACAAATATTACACCTGAAGAAATTTTGAATAAATTAATGAATAGAAAATTGAAAAAGGAAGATGAATATACATTAAAATAACACTGGAGAAAAGGATGGCAGATAAAAAAGTAAATACAACATATGAAAAATTAGTAAAAGAAGGTGCTGATTTATATGAAAAAGGATTATATAAAGAATCAATTAAAGTATTAAAAACAGCCTTTGTTATGGCAAAAGATCTGGATATATATTCATTGGGAACTTTATATATAAGACTTGGGAATGCGTATTATAAATTAGATGACAAAGATAAATATATTTATTATTATGAATTATATTTGGAAAAGTTTCCGGAAGGGCAAGCAAGTGTATTTTCAAGATTATCCCGAGGTTATTATTATTTTAATGTAGAAAAAGCAATAGACTATTCAAATAAGTCATTAAATTTAGAAATGAATCAATGTGACGTGGCACGAAAAATATTTGCAATGACAAAATCATCTTTTTATACACAACAAGAGATAAAAGAGGAAGCTGAACTTGAAATTGAAAGATTAAAGAATACAATATTCAAAAACGTAAAAAAATATATTCATAATGACAAAAAGAATAAAAAAGAAAAAAAATTGAATATTGGTTATTTAACTTCGGATTGTCATAATCATACCATGATGCATTATATTCTTCCGATATTAAAAAATCACAATAAGGAACAATTCAATATATATGTTTTTAATACTTCGGAAAAAAATGATTTTATAACGGATGAAGTAAAACAAACAGTTGATGAAATGATATTTTGTAAAGAAAAGAGTATAGAATCTCTTGCTAAACTTATATATGATAAAAATATTGATATATTAGTTGAATTATCAGGATATACACATTTAAAAAGTTTTGTTTCATTTTATAAACCTGCACCAGTAATTATTTCATATTTGGGCTATTTAAATACACTTGGAATGAAAGATGTAGATTATATTTTTACTGATAAATATTCTATTCCTGAGGAAAAGGCATATTTATATACAGAAAAACCGTTATATCTGGATTTGTATCAAGTATTTTCTAATAAAACTATACCGGATATTACGGATTCTCCATTTAAAACTAATGATTATATTACATTTGGGAGTTTTAATTGTTCATCGAAATTGAATGATATAACATTATTTTTGTGGTCAGAGATATTAAAAGCTGTTCCTGATTCAAAATTATTAGTATATAGAACTCAATTTACCAAAAAGAATATCATATATATTGTAGAAAAATTTGAAAAATTAGGAATAAATCGAGAGCGGTTAATTGTAAATTTGAAAAAAACAGGGCCTCATTATGAAGTATATTCATTAGTAGATATATCATTAGATCCGTATCCGTTTAGCGGGTTATCAATCGGTATTGAAAATGCAATGATGGGTGTACCGACTGTTACAATGGATGGTGAAGGAATGCAGTCAAAAGGAGTATCAAGAATAAATAAAATACTTGGCTTAGATGAGCTGTTAAATTCTAGCTGCGGCGAAGATTATATACGCATAGCGGTAAACCTGGCAAAAAATAAAGAAAAATTAGCGGAATTAAGAAACACTTTACGAAAAAATATTATGGAATCAGAATTGTTTACCGGTGCTGAAAAAATTACAAGAGATATGGAAGAAAAGTATAAAGAAGCATGGCAAAATTTTATAAATAATCCTTAAAATGTTTTTTTATTACTTTATAACCGCAATTATCAATCATTTCAATATTTGAGAAAATATATTTTTTAGGATAATTTCTGCAAAGAAATGGTCTGAATTTATATATTGAGCATGTATTATCTGTATTAAGATTTTTACATGATAAAACTATTTGATTATTTTTATCAATGTATGAAATATAAAAATATCTGTAGTGAGGGAAAATGAATTGCATAAATTTAAGTTCCATTTCATTTTTTAATCCGTAAGCTCGAATTTCTTTGCAGCATTTTCCGCATTTAATACAATGCCCCTCAATTTTATACTTGATTTTTTGAGGTATAAAATATGAAACTAATTCAAAATAAATTGATTTAATAAAATCTATAGACATTTGTTTACATTTTAGAAACTTAATTTATTTATTTGGTAAAATATATTATAGCAAAACAGAGGAACAAATGGCTTCAAGAAGAAGAAAAAAAATAAATTCATTTTTTATTTTTATAAAAGTTATGATGGTAATAACGTTAGCGTTTGTATTCGCAGGATATTTTTCCGTCAAAATGTACCTTGCAGATTTACCGCCAATTCCTCAATTAAAAAACTATAATAGAAATATAGTAACAAAAATATATTCAGCTGACGGAGAATTAATAAAAACCTTTCAAGTATTTAAATATGAGCAGGTTACATTTGATGAAATACCTCAATATTTAAAAGATGCAATAGTGTCAACAGAAGATAAAAATTTTTATTCTCATGATGGATATGATATTTTTGGAATAATGCGTTCGATTATTGTAAATCTGCTTGATAAAAAAGCAACGCAAGGAGCAAGTACTATAACTCAACAGCTCGCAAGAATATTATTTCTTTCAAATGAAAAAACATTTACAAGAAAATTAAAAGAAATACAAATCGCAGCCAGAATAGAAAAGACAATTTCCAAAGAAAAAATATTGGAAATGTATTTAAATAATGTGTACTTGGGCTCCGGTACATACGGGGTCGGAGCAGCTGCAAGTACATATTTTAACAAAAAATTATCACAGTTATCACTTTCAGAATGTGCATTAATAGCAGGCTTGCCCCAAGCTCCTTCTGTCTATAATCCCTATAAAAATATAGATAAAGCACAAAAACGCAGAAATAAAGTTCTGAAAAGAATGTATATAATGAAAAAAATAACGAAAAAAGAATATGAATCCGCAATAAAAGATAAGATTGTATTAACCAAAAGCACAAAAAATTCTACGGCAAATGTTGCTCCATATTTTGTTGATTATGTCTTAAAAGAATTGGAAAGTTTAGGATTTAAAGAAGAAGAAATAACGCAAGGCGGATTTAAGATAATTACAACCCTGGATTATAAATCACAAGTAGCGGCAAATGAGGCAATAAAGAAAAATCTTGCTGCATGGAAATTAACCGGGCCAAAGCAAAATGCTGCATTGTTTTGTTTTTCACCGATGTCAGGTGCAATTATAGCATATGTAGGCGGAAAAGATTATTCATATAGTCAATATGATCGAATTACTCAAGCAGAACGTCCGCCGGGTTCATCATTTAAGCCTATAGTATATGCAGCAGCTATTGCAGCCGGTAAAAGTCCAACGGATAGAGTTGAGGACACTCCTGTTACTATCGGAAATTGGAGTCCGCATAATTATGGTAATAAATATAAAGGAACAATGCCATTATTTAAAGCATTAGCAATATCTTCAAATGTTGTTGCAGTTAAATTAATTCAAGAATTAGGAATTGATGCCGTAATTAACATGGCAAAAAATCTTGGTATAACTTCAAAATTAACATTTGATTATACCATTTCACTTGGCTCTAACGGAGTTAAACTTTATGATATGGTAGTAGCATACGGGACTTTTGCAAATGGAGGCTATAAAGTAAAACCATATGCAATTGAAAGAATAGAAACACAACGTGGAAAAGTTGTATATCAGGCAAAACGTACAAGAGTAATAAAAGTTCTTAATGAAAATACAGCAGCTGTAATGACAGCAATGCTAAAAAAAGTAATAACTTCAGGTACCGGAAAAAATGCTGATATAGGTAAACCAATGGCTGGTAAAACAGGTACAACAAATGAAAATCGGGATGCATGGTTTATCGGATATACTCCTGATTTAGTAACCGGTGTATTTATTGGTCATGATAATAATAAAAGTATAGGTTTAACAGGCGGTAGTGCACCTGCAAGAATATGGAAAGATATGATGCTTGTTGCAACTAAAAAATACGGAAATACAGATTTTGATTATCCTTATGTAGATTTAACATATACATTTGAAGAACATCCTTATATACCTGAAGGCAGTACAGAAAATGAAAATCCCGAGGAAAATTCAAATAATGAAAATAAAAAAGATTCGGGAATTATACGCAAAACAATAAAACTGCAGGATAATTTCAGCTCTATACCGATTCAATTGAATATACCAATTGATGAAAGATTTTTAAGACATAGAAGAAAACCTGATAAAAAAGATTTAGACGTAACAGTTATTCCTAATTAATATGTCCGAGAAAATTTCGTAATAAGGAATCGAATTTTCCGTAGGGTGCCTGAAAAACCTCTTTAAAGTTGGATTAGCTTCAAGACAAATATAAATGAGTTAAAACAAACTTAAAAAGTGCCCCTGCACTCAACCTGAGAGAAAGGAAAATTCAAGAGAGCGAAATTTCCGTAGGGTGAAGTCGAGCGAAAGCGAGCGAACCCGAGAATATGAGGACGAGCTGAACGACAAACGAAGTGTAGTGAAGCAATCGTCCGAAGAGAGGAAAATTCAAGAGAGCGAAATTTCCGTAGGGTGAAGTCGAGCGAAAGCGAGCGAACCCGAGAATATGAGGACGAGCTGAACGACAAACGAAGTGTAGTGAAGCAATCGTCCGAAGAGAGGAATATTCAAGAGAGCGAAATTTGCGAAAGGGTGAAACGAAGTGAACCCGAGTAGAGAAGGGGCTGAAATGAGCTACAGCGG
>CANPZN010000057.1 GCA_947588785.1 Candidatus Gastranaerophilales bacterium | reverse complement strand
AACCAGTTCTTTGTATTGTTGAATAACGTCATAAGAAACATTATTCAGCATATAATCATTTAAATCTTTATGGTCAATTCTGACCCCTACACTTTTTATACCTGTTTTTTTCATTAATTTAAAGAAATTTTTAATTTCTTTTTTATTGTTGTTATAACCATTAATAATTATGTAATGAATAGTAATGCAGTTAATATTTTGTGCCGCTTTAACGTATTTTTTTAAGTTTTCAATAACTGTGTCAAATTTATCAACTCTTTTAATTTTAAAATACGTTTTTTTTGTTCCGCAGTCAAGAGAGGTATTTAAAGAGCCTCTTCCTTCTTTTAAAATTTCTTCTATTAGAGGTTGATATTTAATGTTATTTGTTGAAAAATGTATTGTTTTATACCCCCCCCCAGTTGAAAAAGCCTACTAGTTCTTCAAAATTATCAAGCACGCCGATATCACCGCCTTGAAATCTTACAACTAAATTTTCTCTGTCAATTAAATTATTTTCATAAGCCTGTTTTAAGTTATCAAGAGGGTTATAATTTGGTTTTCTTCCGTAACTTTTATCTCTATTATTATCACAATGCACACAGTTAGCATTGCAGGTAGTCCAATGTCTTAAAAAAATTGAATTAAACTTAAAATTTTTAACATTTTCAAATGAAACACTATTATCCTCTTTAAGAAAAATACAATCTTTACAAGAATAGTTTTCTATTGAAGCATTTATACTTTTTAAAATTTCAATTTTATTTTCTTCTATACTCTTATTAATAATTTGATATTGTGGAGCATTATAAGTAAACATACAGCAGCACGGAGTAATTTTTTCATTATGAAAAGATATTTCATGTAAAATTGATTCGCAATATTTCATAAAAAAATTATACAAAAAAATAGAAAAATAATAAATTGTAAAAAATACAACTATAAAATTTAAAAAAAAGTATGTTTGATATACAATATTATAGTTAAAGTATCAGATTAAATTTTCATAAAGCCGTTAAATAAGTATATAATGTGAATACTAAAGAATGAAATAAGTCGGTGTATGGTACCGGAAGAAAAGAGGACAAGTGGGTTTAACATTTCAGGAATTAATATTAAATTTGTCTAAATATTGGTCGGATTATGGTTGCATAATTCAACAGCCGTATGATATAGAAAAAGGTGCCAGTACAATGAATCCGGCAACATTTTTACGCTCATTAGGCCCTGAACCTTGGAATACCGCAATGGTTGAGCCATGCCGCAGACCAACAGATGCAAGATATGGTGAAAATCCTAATAGGTTAGGACATTATTTTCAATATCAAGTTATATTAAAACCGTCGCCGGAAAATTCACAAGAGCTTTACTTAAAAAGTCTAGAAGTAATGGGAATAGATCTTTCTAAACATGATGTAAGATTTGTTGAAGATAATTGGGAATCACCGACTTTAGGTGCTGCAGGTGTTGGTTGGGAAGTTTGGCTTGACGGTATGGAAATTACTCAATTTACATACTTTCAACAAGTCGGCGGTTTAGAAATAAAACCTGTTGCTCTTGAAATTACGTATGGTCTGGAACGTATTGCAATGTATTTGCAGAATGTCGATTCTGTTTATGATGTAATGTGGAATAAAAAATTAAAATACGGAGAAATTTATCTTCAAAATGAAATAGAACAATCAAAATATAATTTTGAATATTCGAGTGCTGAGCGTTTGTTTAAAATGTTTGATTTGTTTCAAGCTGAGGTCGAATCTTGTATAGAGGCAAAAATAGTTCTTCCTGCTTATGATTATGTTTTAAAATGTTCACATACATTTAATTTATTAGATGCAAGAGGTGTTATCAGCCGAGATGAAAGAATAAATTATATTAATAGAGTAAGAAGAATGGCAGCAATGGTTGCTCAACTTTATGTAGAACAGCGTGAAGCTATGGGTTTCCCTTTATTGCATAAATAAATAATATAGAATGGCCATTAACTTAACGGTAAGAACTAACAAATTAATTCCTCTGCCGAAATGATAAAGAAAAGGAATTTTAACAATGACAGCACATCCGCAAAATTTTTTTAAGAATTTTATAAAGAACCTTTTGAAGAAAAAAAATCCCGATGAATTTTTGGAGCAATCGGAACAAGGCGGATTAAAAAAGACATTAAATGCATTTGATTTAATAATATTGGGAATAAGTGCGATAATAGGAGCCGGAATTTTCGTAATGATAGGTTCTGCCGTTATAGGAACGGATGAGCATGTAGGAGCAGGCCCGGCATTGGTAATATCTATAGGACTTGTAGCTATAGCTTGTATATTTCCCGCATTATGCTATGCTGAATTTGCATCAATGATACCGGTTTCAGGAAGTGCATATATATATACATTCGCAACAATGGGAGAATTTGCTGCTTGGATGATGGGATGGGTATTGATGCTTGAATATGCAATAGGTACGATTGCCGTAGCTTCCAGTTGGACGGGATATTTAATAAAATTGTTTCAAGGATTTCCGTTTTTGCCGGAGGTAATGAAAAATCCGCCTGTATGGTTGATTAATGATTATCAAACAGCTTTAATGACTGATAGTAATGTTCAAATTCCGCATATATTAGGAATCCCGATATGTTTTAATCTGCCTGCAATGTTTATTATTATAGTTATTGCAGCAATATTATTTAAAGGAATACAAGAATCTGCCAATTTTGCTAAAATAATGGTATTCGTTAAAGTCGCAGTTATAGCATTATTTATTTGTGTCGGAGCTGTTTATGTAAAACCACAGAATTGGACTCCATTTGCTCCATTCGGTATTAAAGGTATTCTTATGGGAGCTTTTGCAATATTTTATGCATATATTGGTTTCGATGCAATCTCAACGGCTGCTGAAGAAACAAAAAATCCTCAAAAGAATTTGCCGATAGGTTTAATCGGGTCACTTTTAATTTGTTCTATCATTTATTGTCTTGTAACAATTGTTTTAACAGGAATGATGCCGATGGGACAAATAGATTTAAAAGCACCTATTGCCCATGCAATGAATTTCGTAGGTCAAGATTGGTTTGCAGGTGCTATATCAATAGGTGCAATAGCCGGTTTAACCTCGGTATTATTAGTTCTGCAGTTTGGAACAACCAGAATTTTATATGCTATGGCAAGAGATGGTTTTTTACCTCCTGTTATGAAAAAAATTCATCCTAAATTTAAAACACCGTGGGTAATAACTGTTTTATCAACAGTTCTAATGTTAATTGGTTCATTGTTTATTAATATGCAAGTTGCTGCTGAATTAGCTATTTTCGGAACTTTTACATCATTTGTTATAGTTTGTGTCGGAATATTAATGTTAAGAAAAACAGAACCTGATCGTCCAAGACCGTTCAAAGTTCCTTGTTGTCCTTGGTTTCCTATTATAGGTATAGTTTTTTGTTCAGGATTAATGTTTGTTGCATTAAGAGAAGTTGAAACTGCTTCAAAATTATTTCCGCTCTGGCTTGTAATTGGAGTTGTAATTTATTTTATGTATGGTTATAAAAGCAATAGAAAACAAGAATTGCTAAAAGTTCAACATGTTGAACAAATTGATAATAACAAAGAAAAATTAACAGAGAAAGATTTAATTTAGTGTCGCAACATTGTGCTTGCTGTCTTGAATTTTCCTTTTCGGACGAGTGCTTCACTGCACTTCGTTTGTCGTTCAGCTCGTCCTCATATTCTCGGGTTCGCTCGCTTTCGCTCGACTTCACCCTACGGAAAATTCGCTGTCTTGAATTTTCCTCTCTTCGGAATATCTGTGGATAATAATATATTTTCCAAATAACTAAAAAATTTTGGATATTATTGGTTGGTGATATTCTACAGAGTTGATAGATTTAATATCAATTATGACAGAAGGAGGAATTATATGCCACTTATAAACTGCATTTTTGGATTTTTGGAAGAATTTATTAATCCATTCTTTTTTCTGTTCATTTAATAATAAATGATTATTTTCATAGTAAAATTTGTGATTCAATAAATCATCAAACCCGAATCCACAGGTTTCTACAAACCATATTATTTCATCTAAAAATTCATAAGGCATATTTTCTTCTTCTGCACAGACAGTTTTTCCGGTTTTAGGATTAATTTTTAATTCAGCTCCAGGTGGCTTTTCTAAGATTGATTGAGGTATAACATTTTTTTGTGAACGATTTTTGTTTAAAAAATCACCTAAAGCAAATAATTTTGTTTTTGTTACATCAGCAATAGGGGCGAATCCTCCGGACATATCTCCATTTACGGTTGCATAACCAATATATGCTTCTGATTTATCGCTTGTAGCAATCGGAAGCATTTGTCTATGTTCATTTGAAATGCTCCATAATATTGTAGCTCTTAATCTCGCTTGTAAATTTTCAATTGTTGTTGGGTTTTCATATTTTTCAGCCGTAATATCTTTAAAAGTATTGTTTAACATTATTTTTAAAGGATCAATAGCATCTTTTAAAGGTACTTCTAAAAAATTAATTCCAAGGTTTTGGGCTAATTCTTTTGCATCATTTTTACTTTCCGTTGAAGTAATTTTGCTGGGCATAGAAATTCCCCATATATTTTTACTTCCGAGTGCATCGGCTAATAATACTGCACATATTGAAGAATCCAGTCCTCCTGATAAACCTAATACAGCTTTTTTAAAATTATTTTTTTTAAAATATTCACGTATTCCAAAAATTATGCTGTTATAAGTTCTGGCTAAATCGTTTTGATAATCAGGTTTAAAAACATTAATTTCTGTTTCTTTATCCATTCCTATCGGTAATTGATTAATTATACCTTTTAAATTATTTGTAATAACAAAATCTTCATCAAATGATTTAGCACGCAATGTTAAAATTCCGTTTTGGTCATATATTTTTGATGTTCCATCGAAACATAAATTGTCTGCATATCCGGCTTGATTTACATAAATATAGTTAATATGATATTTTTTGGCAATTGATGAAAATAAAGCATTTTTAATATATTCTTTTCCGCATCTTGAAGGAGAACAAGAACAATTTATTAAAGTATCAGGTTTTTGTGTCATTATTTCGGCAATAGGGTCAACATTATATATACAATCATTTTTGAAAAATGATTTATCATTAAAACTGTCTTCACATACTAATATGCCATATTTTTCCCCGTTAATTTCAATAATTTGAGATATTTCCCGAGATGGTTCAAAATATCTGTAATCATTAAATTCACAGTAATTCGGAAGTAGTCTTTTTCTGACGGTATTTATAATTTTTTTATTTTGAATAACGGCAACTGAATTATAAAAAGGTTTTTTATTTGTATCTTTTGTAGGTTCGGCGAATCCGACAAGAGCTGTTATATTATCCGTACAGCTAACAATTTTTTCAAGAAATTGCATTTGTTTTTTTATGATTGATTTATGTCTGATAAAAATATCTCCAAACGGATAACCCATTAAGGCAAGCTCGGGAAATATAATTAGATCAGCATTGTGAGATTTTGCTTTTTCTATGCAGGAAATAATTTTTTCCGCATTATAATTTATATCACCTGCAATTGTATTAATTTGTGCTAAAACTATTTTATTCATAAAATATATTATTATACTGACAAAGTTTTAAGTCAAAATGTTGTTTATTTTTTTTTAAATAATTATAATTTAAATTATGAGAGATATAAAACGAAGTGATATATTATTTTATATTGTTGCATTTGTAATTATAATTTTAGGTATTTTTTTAAGATTTAAACTATATTTTGCCAAGATTCCGTTTTGGCTTGATGAAATGATGTTAAGTTTATCATTTATAGATAGAGATATTTTGGGAATGTTTATGCCATTAGAGGCAATACAAAAATCTCCGCCGATATTTAATGTATTAGTTTTTTTGTGTGTAAAATTCTTTGGGTTTAACATTTTAAGTCTTCGATTTATTCCTTTTTTTTGTTCGTTAATTTCCGTTATACTTTTTTTCTTGCTGTTAAAAGATGAAATAAAAAGCAGGTTGGTTGTTTTAGCTGGAATTTTTATATTTTCTTTAAATCTGCCTTTAATATATTACTGTCAAGAGTTTAAACAATATTCCTGTGATGTAATGTTTTGTATTTTACTTATATATTTATATAAATATATAAGTTTTAAAGATTTAAATATAAAAAAAATTTTAAAATATTTAATTTTTTCTGTTTTAATAATTTTGTCATCATTCCCGGCAATATTTATTTTACCTTCTGTAATAATTGGTAAATGTATAGAAGAAAAAGTGCTGAATCTTAAAATATTATCAATAGTTTTAAGTATGTTTTTCCCGATTACATATTTATATTTATTGTATAAGGATATGAGAATTAATGAAATACAATTGGATGCTTGGCAAAGCGGATTCATCAATTTTTCATTTAATTCTATTTCAAATATGTTGTATGATGTATTTAGTTTTCTTACGGCAAATTGGTCATTTAATTACTATTTATATATAATTTTATTTATTTTATTTGGTATGATAATTTATTTTGCTGAAAAGAATAAAAAGGCATATTTAATTTTATTTATATTAATATTTGTATTTTTAGCTTCATTGTTTAAAATTTATCCTATATCATCGAGAGTAGCATTGTATTTATTGCCTATTATTATAATTTTGATGTTAAAAATATCTGATTACCCCCCCCCATATTGGATTTTAAGATGTAATGCGGAACAAATTACTAATATATTTAAATCAATTATAATTCTTATTTTATTATTTAATATTATGCATTCATTTTATATTCCATATATAAATGTTTCGGAGGAGGAAACAATTAATTTTAGAGATCCGTTAAAAAGACGAATTGCTAAAAAAAATATAACTGAATATTTTTTAAATAATTATAAACAAGGTGATTTAGTATTAAGTATAGGCGAAGTTCCCGAGATTTGGTTTGATTTTTATATTAAATTAAATAATAAACATAAAGAAATTACATTTGATTCTGAAAATTTAATTATAGATAAATTGACAGCAAAAGAACTTATAAAAGAATTTATAAAAAGGAAACAAAATTCATGGATTGTAGTAAATGATAATATTAATGATATTTTAGGATTTAAAAAACTAACGGAAGATATTTTGAAAGAAAATAAAATTAAATATAAACACAAAGAAGAAAACGATATAAATTTATATTATATTTATTTTTAGCGGAACAGATAAAATATGCAATTTTGCTTAAAACTGTTAATTTAACGTAAAAAGTAATCAAAATAAGAATATTTGCACTAAAAAAATGTAATTTTTGCTAAAAAAATAATGCAATTTTTCTTAAACTCCATTTTTTTTACTTGCCAAAAATTATAAGCTTAATTATAATGAAATTGTCCTTAAAAATATTGAATAACATATTGAAAGGAGAGTGGTAAATTTAAGTGAAAAAACTTAATTATATAAAACTCGTCCGAAAAAAGGAAAATTCAAGACAGCAAGCACAAGGTTGCGACACTAGATTAAATATATTCTAAAAAGAAAGGTTATATATTATGACAAATAAAAAACAATATACCCCGGAAGAAATAAAAAAGATAATAAAAGATAGAAAAGTTGAATTTATAAAACTTCAATTCTGCGATATTAATGGAACTGTAAAAAATATGTCAGTACCAGCCACACAAATAGATAAAATTCTGAATAATGAGATGATGTTAGATGGTTCATCAATAAAGGGATTTAGAAATATTGAAACATCAGATATGTATTTTTATCCTGATGTATCAACATTTACATTATTACCGTTTAGAGAAGATAAAGTTTCAGGAACGAATGTCGCAAGAATAATATGTGATATACATAATCCTGATGGAACACCATTTGAAGGAGATCCAAGATCTAACCTAAAAAGAGTAATGAAAAAAGCAAAAGATATGGGTTACGAAATGAATGTTGGGCCTGAAGCGGAGTTTTTCCTATTTAAGCGAGATGAAAAAGGACATCCTACAACTGAAACTCATGATAGAGCAGGATATTATGATGCAGCTCCGGATGACATGGGTGAGAATATAAGAAAAGAGATAGTAAGAACAATAAGTGCAATGGGATTTGAAGTGGAAGCAAGCCACCACGAAGTAGCAGATGGTCAACATGAAATAGATTTTAAATATGAAGATGCATTAACAAGTGCTGACAATATTGTTACTTTTAGATATGCAGTTAAGGCAGTCGCAAATAAACATGGGATTCATGCTACATTTATGCCTAAACCGATTTTTGGTATTAATGGATCAGGCATGCACTGTAACTTATCTTTATTTAAAAATGGGAAAAATACGTTTTATGATGCCAAAAGAGCTCATGAACTTTCAGAAACCGCTTTATATGCAATTGGTGGATTATTAGATCATGTAAGAAGTTTTACAGCTGTAACAAATCCTACAGTGAACAGTTATAAAAGAATAGTACCGGGATATGAAGCACCGGTATATTTAGCGTGGTCATTAGCTAATCGTTCGGCATTAATAAGAGTACCTGCAAAGCGAGGTAATGCTACCAGAGTAGAATTAAGATCTCCTGATCCTTCTTGTAATCCATATTTAGCATTAGCTGTAATATTAGAATCTATATTAGACGGCGTAGAAAAGAAAACAAAACCACCATTAGATATTGATAAAAATATTTTTAAAATGGATGATAAAGAACGTAAACGTGCCAAAATAGAAACATTGCCCGGCAGTTTATATGAGGCACTGATGTTAATGAAAAAAAGTCAAATAGTAAAATCAGCATTAGGAGAACATATATTTAAAGAATTTATGCAGTCAAAACTGAAAGAATGGGAAGGATATAGAACGGCAGTTACAAAATATGAGCTTGATATGTATTTAGAAAGATATTGATATTTAGTATATCCGAGAAATTTTGTTGGTTCTGAACGTGGCGAATTTTCCGTAGGGTGAAGTCGAGCGAAAGCGAGCGAACCCGAGAGTATGAGGACGAGCTGAACGACAAACGAAGTGAAGTGAAGCACTCGTCCGAAGAGAGGAAAATTCAAGAGAGCGAATTTTCCGTAGGGTGAAGCCGGCTGCAAAAAGACACTCAGTTTGATTATTTGGATCACTTAGTTTGAGTATGTTGGCATAGGGATTTGAACAGCAGATGGGCATTATTTAGTCATATCTAGTGTTTTATTTGTTCGTGTTTGCACTTTTTCAAAAAATCAAAAATATTTAAAAATTATGTTTCACTTGACATGATTATTTATTGAGATTTTGCATCTGAAAATTAAGGTATTTAAAAACTTGCATTTATTCGTCCCGTCGAATATAATTAATTTGAGTTACTAAAGAGAATTTTATTATGGATTTTAAGACAGCAAGCCAATGTGCTAAAGAATGGGGTATTTCTCAACGGAGGGTGCAAATTCTTTGTGCTGAAGGCAGAGTTGATGGAGCGTTTAAAATAGGAGATTTTTGGGCTATTCCATCTGAAACCCAAAAGCCTAAAAATAAACGAGAACAAAAAAATGAAAAAACAAAGATATAATGTAATAGATCTATTTTGTGGTGCAGGAGGATTGTCATATGGTTTCAAACAAGCCGGATGCAATATTGTATTGGGCATAGATAATGATGAATTGGCATTAAAAACATTTGAGAAAAATCATAAAAATGCAAAAAGTTTATGTTGTGATATAACAAAAATAGATTACAAAAACACCATTAAGAATATAATTGGTGATAAAAAAATAGATTTAATTATAGGCGGTCCTCCATGTCAAGGGTTTTCTATTGCAGGTTCAAGAAATTTCGATGACCCTAGAAATAAATTATATTTAAGTTACATAAAACTTGTTCAAGAAATAAAGCCAAAAGCTTTTGTTATCGAAAATGTTCCTGGGATAATATCGTTATTTAATGGTGAAGTTAAGGACAATATTATAAAAAGATTTTCCAGTATAGGATACAACGTTACATATAAAATACTATGTGCATCTGATTACGGTGTTCCTCAAAGCAGGAAACGTGTTATTTTTGTTGGAATCCTAAACTCAAAACATACTTACATATTTCCAGATATTGATAAAGATTTTGTAACCTGTAAGATGGCATTATCAGATTTACCAAGTTTGGTTGATTCATTAGGAGAAGAACATCAAAAATATAAAACTAAACCCCAAAATAAATATCAATGTTTAATGAGACAAAATTCTACTGATGTGCAAAATCATGTTGCAGCTTCTCACTCAGATAAAATTAAACATATAATATCACTTGTTCCTGATGGTGGGAATTATAAAGATTTACCCATAGAATATAGAGATTCAAGAAATTTTCATGTAGCCTGGACAAGATTCAATAGCAATAAACCCGCTCCAACTATTGATACAGGACACAGGCATCATTTCCATTATAAATACAATAGAGTCCCGACTGTAAGAGAATGTGCAAGATTGCAATCATTTCCAGATAATTTTATATTTTACGGTAACAAGACACAACAATTTAGACAAGTTGGTAATGCAGTACCACCTTTAATGGCAAAAAGAGTTGCAGAAAATTTGTTGAATTTTCTAAATAATAATGGAGAATAAATGATTCTATATAAAATTCCAAACGAATATTATTTTAGATTACATCATGTAAGACCACGTTTTAAAAATGATGTTGAAAATGTGCTTATTTATATCGCAGAAGAATTAACCAAAATAGGTTCAGCTCCAAGGGAAGAATTTATTCGCCTAATGAATGCGGCTATATGTAAGTATCCGGGAAATGCAAATAGAGAATTGAAAACTATTAATAATTGGAGAACTGAGATATCAGCATTATTTGGTTTCATAGAATACGAAAATGATATCTATTGTGCAGGAAATAGAGCAATTGAATTAGCAAAAAATCAAGATTTAGTTCAAGCTTTCAAAATATTTTTATACAATTTTCAATATCCGGGTGCCCACATAAAACCTAATGCAGTTCTTGAACAAATTGAACATGGCGTGCATTTTAAACCTGCTCAATATATTTTAAGATTATTAAAATATGCAAATAAAGTAGAAAAAAAATCTATTGGATTAACAAAGTTTGAAATATGTCATTGCGTATTCAACGATTTACGAGTTACAAGAGATAATGAAGATGTTTCTTTAACTTGGAAAAGGATATTGGAAAATAGGCAAAATAATTTTTCATATGATCAAACCGGCGATGTTATTAGATACGCTGGAGATATAGTCGATTATATGGAAATAGCAGACTTGTTAAAAACTTATGATGGTCGTATGTATTTTTTAAATACTCTTGAAGAGGAAGCAATTATAAAATTTTGCGAATCTAATGAGTGGTTTTCAGAATATGACAACTTGATTAAAAACAAAAGAGGCACATTAAAAGAAGTAAATGAATGCACAGTAGATTGGTTTAAATATGTAAATAGAAATATAGAAAATACTGATTTTTCAACAGATATATTATCTTATATTGCAGAAAGTAATGAAGATTACAAGAAATTACAAAAAAGTGCATCATATTTTGTTGAAGACAAAACTCAAACCGAAACCATCATTAAAGATAGGATAGAAAATGAAATTCAAGAATTTTCAACTAAAGAAATTGGTGATATAGGCGAAAATCTTGTTCATGGACATGAATGTATGAGAATAAAAGTTGGTGGAAGAGAAGATTTAATTCATTTGATAAAACGTATTCCAACTCAATTAGCACTTGGTTATGATATAAGTTCGGTAGAATTAGATGAAAAAAAACGATACATAGAAGTTAAAACTACTATTTCATCAAAGCCATTGAATTTTAATAGAATACATTTGACTAAAAATGAGTGGAATACAGCAAATAGCACTCGAGACAGGTATTATGTATATAGATTAATGATAAGTAAAAATGAAAGAACATTATTTTTACTACAAGATCCGGTCGGTTTATATAAATCTGATAAAATAGATATGGTTCCAAATAACGGTGCGGATATAACATTTGATCACAAAAAAGTAGGGAAATTTGAGGAGTTATTAACATGGGCAAATTAAAAGTTGCATCTTTATTTTGTGGTTGTGGTGGAACCGATGTAGGCTTACTTGGAGATTTTTCATTCCTTGGCAAATATTATGAACCGAATAATATTAAAATTGTTTATGCAAATGATATTGAAGAAAATGCATGTAAATTATTTGAAGATAATTTTAATATAGCCCCAGACAATAGAGATATTAGAGATGTAAAATCAAATGAAATTCCTGATTTTGATATTTTGACAGGGGGGTTTCCTTGTCAATCATTTTCAATTGTTGCTCAGAATCCCAAAAGACTTGGAATAAAAGATGAGCGAGGCTTGTTATTTTTTGAAATGTGCAGGATATTAAGGGATAAAAAACCTAAAGCATTCATTGCTGAAAATGTAAAAGGAATTCTTTCTGCAAACAAAGGAGAAGCTTTTCCCTTAATAATTAAAGAATTTAAAAAATCTGGGTATAGTGTTAATTACAAATTAATAAATTCTGCTAATTATGGAGTCCCTCAAAAACGAGAGCGTGTAATTATTGTAGGAATAAGAAAAGACTTAAAAAAACAATTTGAGTTTAAGCCAGAACCAATAACTTCTTCAGACGACTTCGTACCTTTAAAAAAGGTTATAGAAAAAAGGGTAGAAGATAAGTATTTTTTTAGTGAAAAAGCAGTAGAGGGAATGAAGCGAGCAAAAAAAGATATGAATAAAGGAAGAGCACAAGATATAGAAAAACCTTGTAACACAGTCGGTTCACATTTGGCAAAAGTCTCATTGAATAGTACTGATCCTGTGTTGCTAATAAAAAATAGATATAGACGTTTTACCCCAAGAGAAGTTGCAAGAATTCAATCTTTCCCTGATGAATACAGGTTGTCTTTATCTGATAGTGCTCAATATAGAGCATTAGGCAATGCAATTGCTCCATTGATGATTTGGCATATTGCAAAAAATTTAATAGAATTATTG
>CANPZN010000056.1 GCA_947588785.1 Candidatus Gastranaerophilales bacterium | reverse complement strand
ATGATGAAGATTTAGTTGCAAAATTATTTCAATACAGATTCAAAGACTGTCCCGGATTATCAGGACATAGTTTCGGTAATTTATTTTTAACTGCGATGTGTGCCATTACCGGAGATATGGTAAGAGCAGTTAAAGAATCATCAAAAGTACTGTCTATAAGAGGCAGAGTTTTACCTTCCACTTTAGATGATATGAGATTATCAGCTGAAATGGAAGATGGATCAATTATAAAAGGAGAATCAAATATTCCCGAATCCGGGAAAAAAATAAAAAGATTATTCACTGAACCGTCAAATTGTAAGCCGTTAGAAGATGCTATTTGGGCTATTCATGAAGCCGATTTAATAATACTTGGGCCTGGTAGTTTATATACAAGCGTTATACCAAATCTTTTAATTAAAGATATAGCAAAAGCCGTTAATAATTCAAACGCAAAGAAAATATATGTTTGTAATATAATGACACAACCCGGAGAAACTGATGGTTTTACTGTTTCTGATCATATAAAAACACTTATTAATCATGCAAAATATGAAAAAATTATAGATGCTGTACTGGTTAATACAAAACTTCCTGAAAAATTAATCACTCCATATAAAAATGCCGGTTCAGAACCGGTTATTGTAGATTTTGATGAAATTAACAAAATGGGAATACAAATAGTACAAAAAAATTTAATTGAAGATAAAAGGTTTGAAGATGGTCATTCGTCTTTCGTAAGACATTCACCAAGCAGATTAGCAAGAAGTATCTATTATTGGTATAGAAAAAAAGAAAGGACAAAATGATGAATGATGATATAAAACCGATAACAATAAGATCATTTCAAAAATATAAAGAAAATAAAGAAAAAATCACTATGCTTACAGCGTATGATTATTCTACGGCAAAATTTATAGATGAATGCCAAACGGATTCTATTTTGGTCGGTGATTCCGTAGGTATGACTGTACTTGGATACGAAAATACAATAAATGTTACAGTTGAAGATATGATTACATTCACAAGAGCAGTAGCAAAAGGAGTAAAACGAGCTTTAGTTATAGCGGATTTACCATTTCTTTCATATCATATATCAAAAGAACAAACAACAATTAATGCAGGTAAATTAATTCAAGCCGGTGCTAAAGCTGTAAAATTAGAAGGAGCTTCTGATTTTATATTAGATGAAGTAAACCACCTAACACATTCAGGAATAAATGTTGTTGGTCATCTCGGATTTACACCCCAATACATAAATACAATAGGCGGTTATTATATACAGGGAAAAACATATGAAAATACTTTAAATATGCTAAAATTGGCAAAAAGGTTAGAAGATAACGGGGCTTTTTCAATTGTATTAGAAATGGTGCCTACAGAATCCGCAAAATATATAAGTGAAAATTTATCAATACCTACAATTGGAATTGGTGCCGGTAATTATTGTGATGGACAAGTACTTGTTATTGATGATATTATAGGAAAATTTGCAGGTTCAATTCCTAAACCTAAATTTGTAAAACAATATGCTAATATAAAAGATGTAATAAAGAATGCAGTTACTCAATACAACTACGAAGTTAAAAATAATCTGTTTCCCGAAAAAGAAAATATGTTTAATTTAACAGAAGAAGAAAGAGATAAATTATATGCTTCTACTAAATAAAATTCAAGATATAAGAAAAAATACAAAAGAATGGAAAAGTCAAAGTTATACAATAGGGCTTGTTCCTACAATGGGGGCATTACATAAAGGTCATGCTTCACTAATAGAGAAGGCAAAAGAAACTTGTGATAAAGTTATAGTAAGTATATTTGTAAATCCTATCCAATTTGGGCCTAATGAAGATTATAATAGATATCCACGCACAATAGATCAGGACAGCAAACTATGTGAAAGTTTGGGAGTTGATATCGTTTTTGCACCAACAGCAATAGAAATGTACGGTGATAATATAAAAACTTCAAATAATAATTACACTTATGTTTGCCCTCCTTATAATTATGTTGATTGTTTATGCGGGAAATCAAGACCCGGACATTTTGACGGAGTTGCTACGGTTGTTACAAAGTTATTTAACATTACAACACCAAATTATGCATTCTTTGGACAAAAAGATGCTCAACAATTATTTATTCTAAAAAGAATTGTCAAAGATTTAAATATGGATATAAATATTATCCCTTGTCCAATTGTAAGAGAAGATGATGGTCTGGCATTAAGTTCCAGAAATTCATACCTTTCACCTGCAGAAAGGAATAACGCTCTTACAATTTCAAAAGCATTAATGAAAATTAAACAATTGTATTCGGAAGGTATTAATGATGTTAACGTACTTTTTGATACTGCAATTGCAACATTAAATCCAAATATAGAATTAGATTATATAGAATTCAGAGATTTCACCACATTTGAAAAAGTTGAAAAAGTAGGCAAGAATACACTAATAGCTATTGCTGCGAAATCAGGAAGTACAAGATTAATTGACAATATAATTATATAGGTTAAATGGCAAAGTTAAATCAAATATCAGCACAAATAAATTCAATTTCACAGATGTTAAATATAGTGAAATTACTAAGGGTATTGTTTTTTTTCTATGCATTTTTATGTTTTTTCTTCTGGTTTTTAAATTGTTTTGAAGTTGAATGGCTGTATAAATTTAATTGGCTGTTTATTGGCCCATATAAAATGGTTGCAACATTTTATCATCCACAAGGAGTATCGGCTGATTTTACTCTTGCAATTATTGGCATAATATGTGTATTTTTAGGTTTTATTATGAATTTAATTAATGAAAACCGACAAAATAAAATCTATCAACTACAAGAAGAAGAAGAGAAACTAAAAAAACAAAAGAGAATGCGTGCTCAAAAAAGAGCCATTGCCCAAGAAACACCAGTTTCAAGTGTAAATGAAATTGATTTAACAACAGGAGAGATTCATTCAATTGATACAACCTCAACACCTGTTGTTGAGAACTCAAAACTGGTATTTATAATTACAAATCACATAAATAAAATTAAAAGATCTAAAGATGATCTTGAATTAACATTTCAAGAAGTAGAATTATGGAATCAACGTGTAAATAAAAAATTTATTGAAAATGTAAATTATTCAAAACCTTTACAAAAAGGATATTATAGAAAAAATTTATTTTTAGTATATAAAGACTTTAACTATGTTGATGATTTTATATATTATATTCGTCCTACATTAGATTCCATTACACTTGAATTTCGGAAATATGGAGTATCAGTATCATTTAGTTATGTATTAAGTGCTATTACATCATTACAAACTCTTGAGAAAGAGCTTGATTGCATGGATACTGTATTATCATTAAATTTTATAAATGAAATTATAGTAACACAAAGATTTCATATAAATTATGAGAATAAAGTAAATTCTCAATATTGTCCTATATCAAAAGGCGAATACAATTTATCAAAAAATCTTTCTATATCAAATCGACAACTTTTATATTATTTAGTAGATAAAAATAAAAAGGAGTAAATTTATGAAAATGAAAATTATAAAAATGCAGCATAACAGACATCTGCCGGAATACAAAACCGAAGGTTCATCTGGAATGGATTTATATGCTGCAATTGATAAAGCAGTAACATTAAGACCGTTAGAAAGAACATTAATTCCGACGGGAATAAAAATTGAAATTCCAAATGAATATGAAGCACAAATAAGGGCAAGATCCGGCTTATCAGTAAAACACGGAATTACATTAATAAACGCAATAGGTACAATAGATGCTGATTACCGTGGGGAAATATGTGTAGGATTAGTTAATTTATCAAATGAAGAATATACCGTTAATCCTGATGATAGAATTGCCCAAATGGTAATCACACGTGTAGAAAAGGCTCAAATAGAGGTAGCCGCAGAATTAGCGGAAACAACCAGAGGTGAAGGCGGTTTTGGTTCAACAGGATTTTAGCCAAATAAATGATAGCCTGTTATAAAAGAACATAACAAAAAAATTGCTGAAAGGATATAAGTAAAATGATTTAAACCTTTTTCAGCACTTTTTTGTGATGAGAATAGATTAGCAGTACCCCCGATTGCACCTAAGCCATCACCTTTAGGGGAGTGTAATAATACTAATAGTATTAACAAAACTGCTGAAATGATTTGTATAATCCAAACAATGGTTAACATTTTTTATTCCTTTATATTCTATTTTCAGATTCTAGCATAAACATAATTTTTTGTGAAACATTCTCAATTTTTGTTTCAGCAATAAAAACTTTTTTTAGCTTGGATTTTTCACCGGAAATAATTTTTATTTTAGATTTATTTATATCTAGAATATCAGACAGAAAAGATATTAATTCTTTATTTGCTTTATTTTCAATGGGCGGAGCAGATATTTTAATACGAATATATTCATCCGTCGAATCAACCAGTTTATTTACGGAAGAATTAGGTACTAATTTAACAGAAATAACTAATCCGTCATTTGTAATATTTATAAAATTTAGAACATTATCCATAAATTTATTATAACCAAATATATTATAATTTAAATTATTCTATTATTTAAAGTATGGAAAAATTTCTTAATAGAGTGTAAAATTATTCACAAAAGCAGGAAATTAAAATGGAACAAGAAAATTTATTTACGGGACTGGAAAAAATATTAAAAGAACAAAATCGTACACAAGAAGATATAAAAGAGATATATGATGCATTTTTATTTGCGAAAAAGCTTCATGAAGGTCAATATAGAGTTAGCGAAGAGCCATATATAATTCATCCGGTAGAAGTTGCGAAAATTCTTGCTACACTAAAAGTTGATAAGCATACATTAATGGCGGCCTTATTGCATGATACTATTGAAGATACAGGGATTACGCCTGAACAAATACAAGAAAAGTTTGGTGAAGATGTATTAAATTTAGTTTTGGGAATAACAAAACTTGATAAACTTCAATTTAAATCAAAAGAAGAAAGACAAGCCGAAAATTTCAGACGAATGTTTATTGCAATGGCAAAAGACATAAGAATTATTTTTCTCAAACTGGCTGACAGACTTCATAATATGCGTACATTAAACTATATGGCACCAAATAAACAAGTAAGAATTGCACAAGAGACTCTGGACATATTTGCCCCGCTTGCTAATCGGCTTGGTATCGGAAAAATAAAAGCCGAACTTGAAGATTTATCACTAAGATATTTAAATCCACAAAAATATTTTGAAATAGCTCAACTTGTTGCACAGAAAAAAGTTGAAAGAGAAAATACCGTAAAACTACTTATTGATGAAATATCAGAAAGTTTAAAACGAAATGAAATAAAAGCTGAAATTACGGGAAGAGCAAAACATTATTACAGCATATATCAAAAAATGCAAAGATTAAACGTAGCTTTTAATGATTTATACGATATAACAGCGGTAAGAGTTATTGTTGAAACAGAAAGACAATGCTACGAAGTTTTGGGGATTATACATTCTTTATTTAAGCCGATTCCCGGACGTTTTAAAGATTATATAGCAATGCCGAAAGGAAACGGATATAAATCATTACACACATCAGTTATAGGGCCTAAACAAAAACCGTTAGAGGTACAAATCAGAACTGCTGAAATGCATAAAGTTGCTGAATATGGTGTAGCAGCTCATTGGAAATACAAAGAAAGCGGTTCAATAAAAGCCGGTTCTGAAGATGATATAAAATTTTCCTGGATGCATCAGATGATCGAATTGGACAAAGAAGCTTCAAATGCAAACGAATTTGTAGAAAAGGTTAAAATTGATCTTTTTGATAATCAAATATTTGCATTTACTCCGATGGGAGATATAATTGATCTTCCGCTAAACGCAACACCAATTGATTTTGCATTCAGAATACATTCCGAAGTAGGTTATAAAACAACCGGAGCTCTTATAAACGGTCGTATTGCTCAATTGGATACAAAATTAAAAAATGGAGATATTGTTGAATTATTTACTTCTAAAACAGGTGAACCTAAACTGCATTGGTTAAAGTATTGTGTTACAAAACAAGCTCAATCCAAAATAAGACAATGGTTCAAAAAGCATAACAGAGATGAATACATAATTTCAGGCAGAAATATGCTTGAACAAGAACTCACAAAATCATTATTTGATGAACTTTCCAAAAATGGAGAATTATTAGAAATAGCAAAAACTCTAAATTATATATCACTTGATGATTTACTTGCCGCATTAGGAAATGGTGAAACAACAATTAATAAAGTTACAAGCAAAATTAAAAAACCTGAAAATAATGTACCTAATCAATATGTTTCAACAAAGAAAAAATCTCATTATAAAGATGAAATTGTAGGCTTAGAAGGAATGCTTTATAATTTTGCAAAATGCTGTTCTCCGGTTCCTGGGGAGCATATTGTAGGCGTTGTAACACGAGGAAAAGGTGTATCTATTCACAGGATAGATTGTCCTTCTTTAGATACTGTTCCTGAAGAACGATTAATGAAAATCAGTTGGAGAAATAATGAAACTCCTAATAAAACATATGTAACATCCATTAGAATAAATTGTGTTGATAAATTAGGAATGTTAAAAGACATTTTGGTAAAAGCTGCAGATACCGGAACAAATATAACATATGCTAATGTTAAAACAAATCATTCTAAAAAAATCGGTATAATTGAACTTGGTGTTGAAGTTAACGGAATTGACAATTTAAATACTGTTATTAATGCTTTTCAATCTCTACCCGATGTTCATTCTGTTAAAAGAATTCAAATGAATTCAAAAATAAAATTATCTCCTGAATTAAAACAAAATAAACAGAAATCAAAATCGAAGCGACAATAGATTAAATAATAAAATCATAGAGTTGCTCACACTCGTTTTCTGATACAGTTCTACTCGCATCACTTCAAATGTTCGCTTTGTAACGTTCCTTAGCATAAATTTTTTTAGGTCATATTAAAATATTATTTTTTTACGGAAGACACAGAATTTTGCGGTACGAGGTTAAATATTAATTTTTCAAATTCAACTAATGCCTCAATTCCGACAAGTTGTTCCAAAGCTGCTCTGTTCTCTAAAAACTCCAATTCAAGTCTTGCTTTATTATCTTTCGCTGACCTATAATAAGCATCAGCCACTAACAGCTGATCTTCAGATTTATACAATGAAGCATTATATCTTTCTTCTCGTTTTTTTAAATTTTTCTCTGCCATTGATAATAAATTAAAAGATGTCATATAATCAAAATATTGATCAACAACTTTTTTTTGAAGATTATCAACTTTATTAAGTAATACAATCATATCTGCATCAGTTACTTTTGTATATTTGTAATTTAAATCTTTATCATTGAATGAAAGTGAATTAAGTAAATGACCGCTTATTAAAGCACCGGTAGCAGCAAAAGGATTACCTAATCCTGCCCCGGCTATAGATGAAGCTGTTGATAAAGGTCTTATTATTTTTTTTATTATTGTTTCATCCGGTTTATCCGCATCAGGATTTGATAATTTATATAATGCAAACTTTATTGTTTCACTTTTTAATGCCGCACCTGCCCATAAAATTTGAACATGTTCTAACATATCTTCTTTTTCCACAGTTAATAATTTTGATATTTCTGTTGATAAATTTTTTAAAGTGGAATCGGCATAAGTTGAATTTTTTATATACTCTTTTTCATATGAAGCCGTCTTGGCTTTTTGGGTATTATTAAGATCAGTTAGTTTATATTCTCGTTCTATATCATAAGTAATACCCAATCTATAAGCAGGTTGTTTCGGTTCATTTAAATCATCTACCGTTATTATTGCATTTACGGATTGTATATATACTAAAAAAATTATTAATATTAATATAAACTTTTTCATTGTTTTTTCAAATTATCCATATTTATTAACTGATTTTTTAAAGCGTGTTGAGAAAGAATTAAACTATCAACAGCTTTTTTCCCGGCAAGTCGTTCTAATGCCAAATATAATTTTTTTGCTGTCTGTTCCTGTTGATATTCTTGAAGTTGCATATCTTCATATAGGGCTGAAGAAACAACCAATTCTGTTATCGAATTTTTTTTCAATGCTTCCGAATAATTTTTATTATATAAGATTATTCTTGAACGAGTATCTTTTAGCTTATTTAACGCCCCTTTATATTCATAATATGTTGAAATTATCTTTTCTTGCAATTCTTCTATGGTTCCGGCAAGTTGAATAAGTTCTGTATCTGTTATAGGAGTCGAATCCATTGTTGTTGATTCTTTATTTATAAAATTATTTGCCAATCGTCCGGTTGAAAAAGCCGCTGATTGCATCATTGCATTTTGCCCCGTAAACATTGGAATAAAACTTGCTCCGTAAACCAATGCCGATAAGCTCTTTGCCATTATTGACGAATGCAGTCTGCGTTGTGATTCCGGAGTATTTAACTTATTCATCGTAAATTTTATTAATGTATTGTTTTCTATAGTAGCTTGCCATAAAAGTTCTATATCTTTTACTTCATCTTCTTTTTGTAATTGAATTAGTTCCTCTATCTCACTTTTATTCTTTATTACTAAATTCTTTGAATCAACAGCTTTGTTCTTTGATGGTTTAAATTCATTTTTTTGTACATTCTCAAGATTAATTACTTCTGTCAGCCCCTGATTTATAGTCAACAGAAAAAACATCATAATTATGATTGTATTTTTAATTCTTTTTCTCACAATTTATATTCCCTAATTTATTTATAACACATAAATAAATCTCTTTCCATTTTATTTTTTCATCTGAAAAACCTTAATCTGCTTGTAATTTCAGTAATCACTGATTTTTTCTAATCAAAAGGATTTAATGAATTTTTTCTGACATGTTTATTTGCTATATTTTTTATACCCCCATCACCGATAGATATTAAACCTTTTCCATATTTATCTTCTATTCTGTCCAACAATAATGAAATTCTTTCACTCTTTTTATTTGCTTTCTTTTCAAATAAACTCAACTGACCTTTTTTATCACTACTTAATCCATATACATATATCCCTGATGAACGATATACTATTCCTTCTATAAATAACTTTTCAAATAATTTTTCAATATACGGCATTAGTATAAACTCTGAATTTGAAGCATTTTCAATTTTTATATCCTTATAAAATACTCTAAAATCTTTTGTTCTTAACATTAATGATATATAATTTGCTTCTAAATTATTTTGTCTAAGTTTTTTACATACATTATGAAGATGAATATTTAATTCTGTTTTTATATAATTTTTATCTTTTGAAAATTCAGGGAAAGCTCTCGTTTTTTGAATAGATTTAGGTTTTTCATCCTGAACTTCAAATGGTATAACACTTATTCCCTGTAGTTCATATTTTAATTCCATACCCTTTTTCCCTAATATGTGTCTATAAAAATTGTCATCCTTTAAAAGGATTTCATGAGCATAAAAAATTCCGTAACGCTTTAAAGTTCTTGCAATATTTCTACCTATTCCCCAAATTTCTTCTATCGGAATATTTTCTATTTCTTCATATACTAAATGTGATTGAATAAAATATATTCCAATACTTTTTTTTGCTTTATGATTTGCTAATTTCGCTAATATTTTAGTAGATGCTAATCCTACCGATACTTTTATTCCTAATTGATCATCTATATCATTTCTTATCTTCAATATAATATCTCTATAAGACATTTTAAAAATTTTATCAATTCCGCTCAGATCTAAAAATGCTTCATCTATTGAATAAACATCAACAATATCTGTATAATTATGTAATATTTTCATCATTCTTGATGATATATCCTGATATAATGCAAAATTTGAACTTAAATAAATAGCATTATTAAAGGTTTTTCTTGCCATAAAATAGGGAATCCCCATTGGAATGCCCATATTTTTAGCCTCTTGAGATCTTGCTATTACACATCCGTCATTATTACTCAAGACACAAACAGCCTTTCCTCTTAAATCAGGATTAATCATCTGTTCACAAGAGGCAAAAAAATTATTACCATCTACTAATGCTATATATTTATTTTTTATCATTACATAACCATTCAAAAAAAGCTGGCGGGTACTCCGGGAGGAATATTCCCCGCCTTAGAAGAATAAATGTGTGTTTATTTGAGTTATAATTTTCGTACTATTCCTTGAGCAACTCCAAATATTACAAGTTGTTCTTTGGGATATAGATTAGGATAATTTGAATTTGCAGGTTCTAACCATACTTTTGAATTTCTATTTCTGTATGTCTTTAATGTATATCCCCCATCTATAAATGCTATTACTATATCTCCATCTTTTGCAGTATTTGTTTTTTGTACTATCACTTTATCTCCTTCAAATATGCCAAGATCTATCATAGAATCTCCTGATACAGTAAAAAGAAATGTTGAAGGACTATTTATATTAAAGCTTTCATCTAATGAAATCCTTTTTTCTATATAATCATCAGCTACGGAAGCAAAACCGGCTCTAACTACTGAGGAAAATAATACAGCGCCAAATAATTCTTTATTTATATAAAATCGATTATTTTTCTCTTGTATCAAATTTTCTTCCTTAAATTTATTAAAATATTGCCACACCGAATTTTTATGTTTAAATCCAAATTCTTTTGCAATAATTTCAAAACTTGGAAGATTTTCTTTTCCATATAATTCTTTTAATTTTTCAAAGAATACTTTTTGTTTCTCTGTTAGCATATTATTATTATAGACAATTGTCTATTTTTTGTCAAGTTTTGCTTTTTATTTGTGAATTTACTATATATGTTGTATAATAAATTAAAATTTCAAATTTATTACAAAATATTATAGAAAGTAGTGTGTTATGGCTAAAGATTGCAGTTTTGATATCGTTTCAGAATTTAATAAGCAAGAATTGGTAAATGCTGTTGATCAAGTTAAACGAGAAATTTCTTCGAGATTCGACCTTAAAGATTCAAATTCTGATGTAGCTCTTGATTCCGATAAATCTATAACTATTACTACAAATGATGAAATGAAATTAAAAAATATTGTTGATATCTTACAATCTAAAATGATAAAAAGGAATCTGAGTATTAAAATTTTAGATGCTCAATCTGTAGAAAATTCATTGGGTGGGAATGTTCGTCAAATATTTAATCTAAAAAAAGGTTTAACTCAAGATTTATCTAAAAAAATTGTAGCTGATATAAAAAATATGAAATTAAAAGTCCAAGCATCTATTCAAGGAGAACAAGTAAGAGTTTCCGGAAAAGATAAAGATGATCTTCAAGCTGTTATTAAAATGCTGAAAGAAAAAGAAGATAATTACAATATTCCCTTACAATTTCAAAATTACAGATAATCAGAAAAAATAATTATGAGAACTCATTTCTTTCATTTATATATTATAACAATAATATTTTTTGGATTCATCTCTAATGCACAGGCTGAATCGCAATCATTATATTCAGGAACTAATCCTGAAAATAATTTATCAGTTACTACAACAACTGATGTTGAACAAAATGATGAAATTCAGGAAAATATAGAACCCATAATGTCAAATAATCAAAAAAAAGATGATATACCAACTTACTACACACCTGCTTATAGTCCATATTATAATTATTATTCTAATCCTTACTATAAACAGTTTGTATATCCCGGTTATGTAGGTGGAATGTATTCTCCCGCAGGAGATTTAACTCCCGGAATGTTTTCTTTTTCCTATTATAGCCCGTCGACACCAAATTACCAAAAGCCGGTTGTTTCATATCAATCCAGCAATAAAAATCATCACCATCATCAACCGCCTCAAAATAATCATCCTCAATATCAGGACTTTCATCATCCTCCTGAAAAACAACCATTTGACCATAAAAAAGAACCTCGACCATTCTAGTTATATTTATACACATAACAAAGCGGTCTGATCAACTCTACAGTTGTATTTGAGCAATTTTTCTGCGGAGTCAAAATGGATCGAACGAAGCAAAATAAAAGTGATGAAATAAATGGCAGCAAACGAATAACAAGTGTCCAAGACAGCAATTTTCAAGACAAATATAAATAACTCTACAAAATTTTAAATGCAGTGCTGCAACAATTCAAGACAGTCGGAGGAAAGCCTTGTAATATAAAAATAAAAGAACTCCTTTGAGTTCTTTTATTAAAAAATTATCATTATTTATTCTGATTAATATCTATAATGAGCGAATGCTTTATTAGCTTCAGCCATTTTATGAGTATCTTCACGTTTTTTACAAGCTGCCCCGATACCGTTAGAAGCATCCATAAGCTCATTGGTTAATTTTTCAACCATTGACTTACCGCTGCGTTTTTTTGCGGCTTCAATTAACCAAGTTGAACCAAGTACCATACCTCTATCTGCTTTTACCTCCAATGGTACTTGATAAGTAGAACCACCAATTCTTCTTGCTTTTACTTCCAATAAAGGAGTTGCATTTGTTAATGCTTTTTTAAAGATTTCCAATGGTTCATCTTTTGATTTTGTTTTCAAATTTTCTAAAGTTGTATAGAATATTTTTTCTGCAATAGATTTTTTTCCACGTCTCATTAATCTGTTGATAAAGCTAGCGATATCAACACTGTTATAAACAGCATCAGGAGCAGGAATTCTTCTTACAGGTTTACTACGTCTTGACATTTAAATCGCCTTTCTTACTTTTTCTTAGCTCTTTTTGCACCGTATTTAGATCTTGATTTTGATCTATTTGCGACGCCTGCTGTATCTAATGTACCTCTAATTATATGGTATCTTACACCGGGAAGATCTTTTACCCTTCCACCTCTGATTAGCACTACTGAGTGTTCTTGCAGATTATGTCCGATACCAGGTATATATGAAGTAACTTCAAACCCATTTGTTAATCTTACCCTTGCTACTTTTCTAAGTGCAGAATTCGGTTTTTTAGGAGTTGTTGTATAAACCCTTGTACAAACACCTCTTCTTTGCGGGCAATTTGTTAACGCTGGCGATTTAGTCTTATCAGTTGTTCTTTTACGTTCTTTACGTACTAACTGTGCTATTGTTGGCATGTTTTCTCCTTGTATATTTTTCTAACATTATTTTGCTCAGCACAAACAAAATAATCATATTATAGCTTATATTTTATTGATACTACAAGCATAATTCGTTGTCAACAATATACTTTGCTTTATTTTTTATTTTTTAACAAAATAAAATAGAGTTAATTTCTAGCTCTATTTTACTTTTTTATTTATTTTTTACAGCTCGAGCTCATATTCTCGGGTTCACTTCGTTTTTTCTTTTTTTTTCCCC
>CANPZN010000055.1 GCA_947588785.1 Candidatus Gastranaerophilales bacterium | reverse complement strand
ATAAATTAGGTAGTGTTAAAGCAATGTAATAAAAACAAACAATATTTTAAAAGCTGATAATTTAATTATCAGCTTTTTTTCAAATTTTCAAAACGGTCTTTTCCGAAATAATCAAACTAAGCGTACACTTCAAACACACAGCCGAAATGCAGACAGGGGAATAGTTTTAATTCAACTTTCCGTAATAATCATACTAACCGTTTATCCAAAAAAAGTCCAAAAAGACCGTTTTGTAAACGGATAGTTTGATTATTTCCGACAGCTAAAACCCAAACAGGAAGCCAACTTTCCGTAAAAATCAAACTAACCGTAAATATCAAATTACTCTTTCCAATACAGAATTTAAGATAATTTAATTATAGTTGAATTATTGCCCTATTTTACAACTAAAAAAGAGAGCTTCAAAATCGCTGAAACTCTCTTGTATTAATTGGTTGCGGGAATAGGATTTGAACCTATGACCTTCGGGTTATGAGCCCGACGAGCTACCAGACTGCTCCATCCCGCGATATTATCTCTGTATAAAGCAAATTTTCTCTATACTTAAATTATTAAACGCTGAAACTAAAAAATCAACCCTGTTATATTTCGTTATACTTTTTTAAAATTAAATAAATCTTTTTCGGAAATTTTTAATACTTCGCATATATGGAATAATAAATTTATACTTACACCTCTTTTGGCAGTCTCTATTTTCGCTAAATGTTCCCTCGAAATATCAAGTAATTCTGCAAGGTCATTTTGTGTTAATTTCTTTTCCTTACGAAATTTCGCTATGTTCTTTCCTAAATATTGTAATTTTTCAAATTCTGTAATCATATTCTTATTGTGTATTATTATTTCTATTTTGTATGTAGTCTAAAAGAGAATATTTTAAAAATCCCTATAAAAATAATATTCTGTCATATTCTTTCAATTATGATACTCCTGATATTTATCCACTTAAGGCTTTTATTTGAAAACTGGTTAATATTTTTAAACTTTGCTTGTATTTATGTGAAAGTACCATACAATAGCTAAAACGCTTTTATATTAATATGCAGATGAAATCATACAATAAATTGTCCGAAAAAATTTCGTTCTAAGGAACATTACAAAGCGAACATTTGAAGCAAAGCTGAAATTTTATGTCTGTATCTGACACGAAGCAAAGTGTGAACAGCAAATTTCCCGTATGGTAAAGTCGAGCGAAAGCTAGCAAATCTGAGGATATGAGGGTGAACTGAATGGTAAACGAAATACAATGAAGCACTCGATAGAAAAAAAAGAAAATTCAATACTTGTGACACTGGATTAAATAAAAAAGAGAGGTGAACTCTCTTTCTATTCTACAGAATTTTCATTATTTTGATTTTCTATTATTTCTGATTTCGGTTCAATAATTTGTTCAATTTCAACTTCTGTTGCTTCTCCATCGATTATGATATTATTCTCTTTGTCATTATTTGAATCTTCTTCTTCATCGTCGTCAGATACTTTTGTCTCTTCTTCCTGAAGTTTTTTTCTTATTTCTGTTAATTCTTCTTCTGTTTTTGCCCTAACAATAGGAATATTTAACATTAAAGCAACAGCATCTCCTTCATTCTTTAAGCCGATTTCTAATTCTTCTTTATCAATGACTACATATTTTGAAAATACTTCAATTAATTCTTCTCTCATTTTATTCATAATTAATGGGTCAAGTTTTGTTCTGTCATGCATTAAAATTACTTGAAGTCTATTTGTTGCACACTCACTGGTATTTTCAGATTTTTCTATTTGGAATATTTCCATTATTTTATTATATATGTCAGAGAAAAGTGATTTCATTTATTGCTCCTTTCCCTGTTTATTTATTCCTGATAAAAATTTTTTTATTTTATCAATAAATTTTGTGGGTTCATTTAAGTCTAGAAAAGGAACTTCTTCACCGTTAATTCTTCTTGCAACATTAATATATGCTTTTCCTGCAGGTGATTTTTCATTATTTACTATAGGTTCACCTCTGTTTGTTGATGTTATTATCCCGGTATCTTCAGGTATAATTCCGATTTTTTTACAAGATAAAATATTTTCTACATCTTCAACACTCATCATATCATTTGTTTTTATCATATTTGGTCTGACTCTGTTGATGAGAAGTTTATAACTTTCTATTCCCTCCGCAGCTTCTAATAATCCTATAATTCTATCTGCATCTCTAACGGCAGACATTTCTGGAGTAGTTACAACTATAGCTTCAGAAGCACCGGCTATTGCTGTTTGAAAGCCTTGTTCAATACCGGCAGGACAATCAACGAGAATAAAATCATAATCTTTTTTTAGTTTTTCCGTAATCTTCTTTAGTTGATCTGCACTTACAGATGTTTTATCTCGTGTTTGTGCTGCGGCAAGTAAGCATAAATTAGGATTTTTTTTATCTTTTACCAATGCTTGTTTCAGTTTACATCTTTCTTCTACTACATCAACCAATGTATATACAATTCTGTTTTCCAGTCCTAATAATAAATCCAAATTTCTTAAGCCGATATCCGTATCTATTAAAACAACACTATGTCCGTTTTTCGCTAAAGCAGTTCCTATATTTGCACTTGTAGTGGTTTTTCCTACACCGCCTTTTCCGGATGTTATAACTATAACTCGCCCTGTCATCTAATCCACTCCTTTAATCATTTATTTTAAATACTACAATTTCTCCGTTTATTATTCTTGCTTCTTCCGGGGTAAAAGAATTCGTTTTTTCAATAAATACTGAATTTAATGAATCCGGTCTTCTTGAATAACAATTAGCTATTCTTAATTGTATTGCATTCATTTTTAATGCTCGCACTCTTGCTTTCTCATTCCCGCCGGCTCCGGCATGGGCTATTCCGCTAAGTACTCCCCATACTGTTATATCGCCGAATGCAATTACTTCACAACCAGGATGACAATCTCCTATTATAACTAAGTTACCTTCATAATTAATTACTTGACCTGATCTTATTGTTTGTTTTATGTATTTTGTCGGAAATGTTTCAAGTTCTATATCATCTTTTGTGTATTCCTGTTCGGGAATCGTTATATTGGCAATTTCCTCTTTTTCTTCATATATTTCTTTTGGAATTTCCATTGAGAATATACTTGATTTTTTAGGATTTGATCCGAATATTACTTCTAATTCATCTTGAACGTTTTCATTGTTTGTTTGTTTATTATTTGAAGAATCTGTTTCAATACCTTCTTTTATATTTTCTTCATTGAAGGATTGTTCTGTTTGATTTTCATTTTCACTTAAGTGTTCTTGTGTTGTATTTGAATTTGTATATTCTTGATCATTTTGGATATTAGAGGCAGCTTCAATTGCTTCTATTTGATTTTCTTCTTTTTGTTCAATATTTTCTGTTTCATTATTTTGTTCTTGGTTTTCTTGGTTATTTTGTTCATCGGTGAAAGATTCATTTTCGCATGTTTCTTGTAATTTTTCCGTTGATTCAGATTCATTTAATGAATTATATGATAATACTTCTTTTGTAATTTCAGAATCATAATTATTTTCGATTTGTTTTTCTTCTTCAACTTCTTTTTTTTCGGTAATTATTTCTTCTTTCAAATCTTCGGCAGTTTTATAAGGATTTACGGGAGTTAAATCTTTAACATTTTCCGGAGAAACATTTGAAACGACTATTCCCAGTGCCAGAGCTACTTTTTCTGTTTCAACAGACTTCGTTTCAATACTGGATAAATTAGAATCAATTCCGTTTATTAAGGATTTTATACTTAATAATTGTGCTTGATTCAGATCTATATTTCCTAATTTTAAACAGATTCTTTTATTTTTTACTTCGTCATTATCAAGAGCGGAACTTAATTCAAAAATAACCTCCGGAGCATTTGTTGCATTTTCAATATTTATAGTGTATATGTTTTCTTCATTTAAAGTTTGTTCCATATTCTGCTCTTTTCTTATATTAATTTATTATTTACACCCGTAACCCATATGTTAAGGATATATTAAATTTCATAATAATTCAAATAAAATGAATATTTTTGTTTAAATTTATTTATAATTTGCTTAAAGTAAATTTACAATTCTTTAAAGTACCTAATTAATTAAGCTTTTGCGAATATATTTTTTATTTGATTTAAAAAAAATTGTTCTTAAATTATTAAATAGGTAATAATTAAAATATAATTGTAGTGAGTTAAGGATAGGATTAGTTTTGAAAAAGAATATTTTATCGGTTTTATTGTTTTGTTTTATTTTTAGTAGTGAAATATATGCATTTTCCGGTTTGGATGAAAATAAAATGAAGGCGGTGCAGGAAGAAATGGGATTAAGTGTTAATAAGCCTGAGTTTGATACGGAATCTTTTTCAAGAAAATATAGAAAAATTACTAAAGATGGTGCTGTTATGCAAGCTATGGAGCTAATGAATACGGTTAATATCGCTAAATATTCGTATAATGCTCTTATGGGAAACAATCTGACGGAAAAACCATTTAAAATAGAATTTAAAAATTTATCGGAAATAAATCCCGAATATGCTTCTTTTGATGCATTAGGTTGGCAAAAAAAGGATGTCTTATATATTTATATAAATGAAAAGCATAGAAATGCACCTCCTGAAGCAATTGCTGCATTATTATCACATGAAGCAATACATCAAGATAAATTAGCATCGTTAAATGAAGAAACTTATGCCTGGACATTGGAAGCTGCTGTTTGGATGAAGCTTATTGAAAAAAATCCAAATGTTGAAAAAAATCCTTCATCATTAGTATCGAGAGAAAACATGCTTAAAAAATTATTTGTTAAAGGTGATTATACTAATAAATATATAAAGAAAGCAGTATATACTAACCCGGGGTATAAAAAACTTCCTACCAGATCGCCTGGTTTTGAAGATGAAGATTTGTAATGTAAAATTTTGTAAAGTCTGAAAAGTCTTTTATAATAATGATTCTATGTTTTCTATATACAAATTATGCAATTTTTATTTCTGAATTGTTTTTATATAAGTAAGAGAGATTATAAAAACAAAGAGGATATTAACATGGCTAGAGTTTTAATTTCAATGCCTGAGGAATTTTTATCACGAATTGATGAAGTTGCTGAAGGTGAAAATCGTACAAGAAGTGAATTAATCCGTGAAGCATTAAGGACATATATACATAAGCAAAAAGTGAAAGAAAATGCCATAGCAATAAAGAATGCAAGTATCTTAGAAACTTTACTTGACTAAAAATAAGACATTAAGCGTACTACAGACTGTTAAAAAATTGGGGAAAAAATAAAAATGCCTTTTTTAAAAAGGCATTTTTTTTTATTTATTTTTTGTATATTATAAGTTATGTAATGATTTTTTGTAAAAATTATTGGTTAAATAGCAAAAATAGTTTTTACAAGTATTATATGTGTATGGTCTTTAAAAATTAGGAGTAAAAAATGAAAGTAACAAATGTGCAAGGTTATGCATCCTTTGGGCGTGCATTAACGACACGGGAAAAAAAAGAGTATGAACAAGTTCAAAATCAGGCCAGAAAAGAGTTAGGTCTTGATAAAACTACTGCAACAATTTTTGATTTTAGTGTGCCGTCTGACAAACATGATACCGGAATAGGATCTACGTTTTCAAAGGAAGCTCAACATTTGGCAGGATTTTTAAAATCAATGTGCGGAATAAATTCTGTTCAATTGGCACCTCAGGGTGAAATCTCAAATTATGTACATTCTCCATATTCAGGGACAAGTTTTTCTCTCGGTATGCATTTAATTGATTTAAAAAAATTAAATAATAAAGAATACGGAAACTTATTGACAACTAAAGAATTAAATTCTTCATATATGAACAGAGTAGAAGATCATAAAACGGTTGATTATAATAATATATTTGCCGAGGATGGACAAAAAGCGATGTTAAGAAAAGCATTTCACCGTTTTGAATTGCTTCCTCAAAATTCTAAATTAAAGCAAGAATTTGAAAATTTTAAATCAGAATCATCGTATTGGCTTGAAAAAGATGCTCTTTTTGAAGCAGCAGCTGTTGTTAATAATTCACCAGATATGAAAACATGGTCAGAACGTGATAAAAATGTTTATGCAACTAAAGATGGTGATACACAAAGAATAGAAGAATTAAGACAAGTTAAAGATGATCAAGGGGATAATGTTGTAGATTTTGAAGAATTTATTCAATTTATTGCAGATAAACAACAAAAGGAATCAAAAGAAAATTTCCATAAACAAGGAATTGAAATATATGGTGATTGCCAGATAGGATTTTCACAAAAAGATTTATGGGCTCATAAATCAGCATTTTATCCTAATTATGAATTCGGTTGTGATATAGGTAACGGCAAATATTCTTGTTGGTCACCTGCTATAAATTTCGATAAATTGGATTCTGATGCGGGAGAATTACTATTTAATAAATTCGACCTGTTTTTTAAACGTTATGATGGAGTAAGAATAGATGCTGCTTGGCAATTAATAAAGCCTATGCTTTGTGAACCTTGGCATAATAATGGTAATGACGTTTTTGATAATAACGGCAATAAATTAGGCAGAAAACTTGATCATCAGCCATATGTAGAGCATGGCGGAAGAAAAATTATAAAAGATATTGTGCTTCAAGCTGCAGATAAAAATAATGTTTCCCATGATAAAGTCTTTTTAGAACTTTTAGGCGGAAATTCTTATGATTCACTTGATACAGTCAGGGATCTTGGTACTTCGTTGATCCATATAACAAGATATGGTGGTGATAACTGGGGACGGGTAAGATTCTACGAATCATACGGAGATAATAAATATCAGAATATGAAACCCGGTGATTATATTATAGGCCCCGGAACACATGATGATTACTCTTTGATTGAACAAGCTGAAAATGCTCATGAACGCAGTGGTTATTTGGCTTATGATTTACATTTGAACAGGCATGAATTAGAACATTCACAAACAGCAAGAGCAAATGCAATTTTTGCGGAATTATTTACAACCAAAAATCAATTCGCTACACTACCTGATATCCTTGGATCAAGAAGACGTATTAATTTACCTAATACTACTAATGGTAATTGGTCATATCGTGCATCAAGCGATTATGAAAAAGAATATTTTGAAAAACTTTCTCAAGGCAAAGGATTAAATATGCCTGATGCATTGAGTAAAGCTTTAAAAGCAAAACATAACGGATGGACGAATCAACTTACCGATAAACTTGATAAATTTGCTTCTGTTTTAAGACAGCCCGGGCCTATGACTACAAAAGAAGCAGATAAGTTGTATGCTTAAACTTCATTTTGTTAAAATGTCCTGGAAAATTTTGCCGGTTTTAATCTTACAAAGCAAATATTTGAAGTTAAGCTGAAAATTGTGTGCTGAACGACAAACGAAGTACAATGAAGTACTTGTTGAAAAAAAAAAGAAAAAATTAAGACAGTCGGCAGCAAAGTACGACACCGAATTATATGTCCGAGAAATTTCCTTGGTTTGAATTTGAACGAAATTTCTCCGGACATATTTTTTTCTTTTTCTTGTTATTCGTTGACTTTTATTTGTATTTATGGTCTATTATAAATAGAGATTTTAATCACGAAAGGAATTGAATCAATATGTCAACAAAAAGTAAAAAAGATGTTGAGGCTTTAGAAAAAGCATTAAATCATTCAGATGTCGTAGAAACACTTGACCAATTAGAAATGCTTATATCTAAAGTAAAAAAAGCTCAAAAAATATTTGAAACATACACTCAAGAACAAGTAGATGCTATATTTAAAGCAGCCGCAGCTGCCGCAGATAAAGCACGTATACCGCTTGCAAAAATGGCAATCGAAGAAACAGGTATGGGAGTGTTGGAAGATAAAATCATAAAAAATCACTTCGCTTCCGAATATATCTATAATAAACATAAAAATGCAAAAACTTGCGGTATAATAAAAGAAGATAAAGCAAATGGTATAAAAATTGTAGCAGAACCTTTAGGGGTGTTAGCAGGTATTGTTCCTACAACAAATCCGACATCAACTGCAATATTTAAATCATTAATAGCATTAAAAACAAGAAATGGTATTATATTTTCACCACATCCGAGAGCAACAAAATCTACAATTGCAGCTGCAAGACTAGTACTTGAAGCTGCCGTAGCTGCCGGTGCTCCTGAAAATATCATAGGTTGGATTGATGTACCTTCAATTGAACTATCTAACGCATTAATGCAGCATAGTGAAATAGATTGTATTTTGGCTACTGGTGGCCCGGGTATGGTAAAAGCTGCTTATTCGTCAGGAAATCCAGCATTAGGTGTCGGCCCCGGAAATACTTCTGCTGTTATAGATGAAACAGCAGATATTAAAATGGCTGTTTCTTCAATATTAATGTCAAAAACTTTTGATAATGGTATGATTTGTGCTTCTGAACAATCTGTAGTTGTTGTTGAAAGTATTTATGAAGAAGTAAAAAATGAATTTATATATAGAGGTGCATATCTGGTTAATAAGTCTGAACAAAAGAAAATGGTTGATCTTCCGTTTATAGATCCTCAAAGAGGTACTGCACATCCAAGTATTGTTGGTCAACCGGCACACAAAATCGCAGAACTCGCAGGATTTAAAACTCCGGAAGATGCAAAAATTCTTTTAGTTGAACGACCTTCTGTTGATTGGAATGATCCGTTCTCAAGAGAAAAATTATCTCCGATTCTTTCTATGTATAAAGCAAAAAATTTTGATGAAGCTGCAGAAATGGCATATGAACTTGTTTCTAAAGGCGGGGCAGGTCATACTTCAGTTCTTTACACAGATTCAAGATCTTCTGAAAGAATAGATAAATATTCAGAAAAAATGCCTACTTGCAGAGTATTAATTAATACTCCTTCATCACAAGGCGGTATAGGTGATTTATATAACTTTAAGTTAGAACCGTCTTTAACTTTAGGCTGCGGTTCTTGGGGCGGCAATGCTGTTTCAGGTAATGTTGGAGTTGAAAATTTATTGAACTACAAAACCGTTGCTGAAAGGAGAGAAAATATGTTGTGGTTTAAAGTTCCTTCAAAAGTCTACTTCAAACGAGGTGCTACTGATTTAGCTCTTAGAGAATTAGTCGGCAGAAAACGTGCTTTTATTGTTACTGACAGATTCTTATTTAATTCAGGTGCTGTTGATTCTATAACAAAAGTTCTTGATGAAATCGGTATTGAACATGAAGTATTTTTTGATGTTAAACCTGATCCTACTTTATCAACTATTAACCAAGCAATGGCTGTATTAAAACCTTTTGAACCTGATGTCATCATTGGACTTGGCGGTGGTTCTCCTATGGATGCTGCTAAAATTATGTGGTTAATGTATGAACAGCCTGAAACAAATTTCTCTGATATCTCTATGAGATTTATGGATATTAGAAAGAGAATTTGTTCTATTCCAGAACTCGGTAAAAAAGCTATTATGGTTGCTATTCCTACTACTTCCGGTACCGGGTCTGAAGTAACACCATTTGCTATTATTACTGATGATAAAACAAATGTTAAATACGCTATCGCTGATTATGCTTTAACTCCTAAAATGGCTATTGTTGATCCTAATTATGTTGATGGTATGCCTAAAGGTTTAACTTCTGCATCAGGTATTGATGCTTTAGTACATGCTGTTGAAGCATATGTTTCTTGTATGGCAACTAATTTCACCAATTCTAATGCTTTAGAGGCAACTAAATTAGTATTTAGATATTTAGAACGTTCTTATAATGAAGGTGCTAATGATCCTATTGCACGTGAAAAAATGCATTATGCAGCTACTATTGCAGGTATGGCATTTGCTAATTCTTTCTTAGGACTATGCCACTCTATGGCTCATAAATTGGGTGCTATGTATCATGTTCCACACGGTGTCGCAAATGCTTTATTAATAAGACAAGTTATTAAATATAATGCTTCTGATGCTCCAAAAAAACAAGCAATTTTCCCTCAATACAAGTTCCCTTGTGCGAAATCTAAATATGGACAAATTGCTGATGAACTTGGTTTAGGCGGTAAAAATGATGATGAAAAAGTTCAACTGCTTATTAATGCAATTGATAAATTAATGAAAAATATTAATCTGCCAAATTCAATTAAAGATTTTGGTGTTGATGAAAAGACATTTATGGACAATTTAGATCAACTTGTTGAATTGGCATTCGACGATCAATGTACCGGGGCTAACCCTGTTTATCCGTTAATGGAAGATATTAAGAAAATTTACCTTGATGCTTATAAAGGTATTATTTAATAAATCTTATGAGGAACGTAAAAATTTACGTTCCTCTTTTTTAAGGATTAGTTTATGAATAAAGTTATTTCTGATAAAGTTATTAATCGTTTAACTCTTTATCATAGTATTTTAATTGATTATATCGATAAAAATATTGAATATATTTCAAGTCCTCAAATTGCTGATTTATTACATATTGATAATACTCAAGTACGTAAAGATATTGCTTTATTAAATTATAAAGGTAAATGTAAAGTAGGATATAGAGTTAAAGAATTAAAATTATTAATTGAAGATACACTTAGATTTAAAACTGTTAAAAAAGCTTTTATTGTTGGTGCTGGAAATTTAGGCATGGCCCTTGCCAAATATGATAATTTTGAAGCATATGGTTTTAAAATTTCTGCTCTCTTTGATAATGATATTAAAAAAATTAATTCTACTATAAATGATAAAAAAATTTTTTCTATTGATAAATTACCTGAACTTGTTATTGAATTAGATGCTAAAATAGCAATTTTAACTGTACCAAGAACTTTTTCACAACAAGTTACAAATTTTCTTGTACAATCCGGAATAAAATATATATGGAATTTTACACCTTGTGTATTGAATGTTCCAAATGATGTTCAAGTTTGGAATGAAAATTTAATTGGTAATTTCCTGCAATTTACAGTTAATCATACAAATGAATAAAAAAGGGAACTTTTACATTAGTTCCCTTTTTATTTATTATACACGTCTTTTTCGAGCTGCTTCTGATTTGCGTTTTTTCTTTATGCTCGGCTTTTCATAACGTTCTCTGCGTTTTATTTCTGAAAGAATACCTGCTTTTTGAATTTTCTTTTTAAATCTTTTTAAAGCACTTTCTATACTTTCATTTTCTCCGACTTTTACTTCAGGCATTTAATTATTCACCACCTTTATTAATAATCTAATTAGTATCACTTTTCGTCTTACTTTCATCTTGACTTTAGTGATTAATTTTTTAACTTGCCATTAAAATTTACTCTAGACTATTGAAAAATTTTTCTGGCGAATTATGTAAAAATATTAACAAGAACAAGTTTTTTTTTCAAGTATTCAAAAAGATAAATCTTAGAAAAAATTTATGTGCCTTAAATATGTCCGAGAAAATTTTGCAATAAGAAACGTGAGCAAATTTTGCGAAAGGGCAAAGACTAACTATTGAAGGGGCTGAAATGAGCGGTAAAAACGAACAAATGGCAAGTTCTAAGACAGCAAATTTCAAACCAGACTGCGGCAAAGTGCGACACAAAATTAGTTTCTTTAAACATAAAAAAACACCCGATTTGAATATCGGGTGTTTTTTAATAAACTTTTATTTTCCTAAACGAGGAATTATTAAATCATCAGTTAATTCTAACCATACATAATCACGGTCATTAGCTTTAAATGTTCTACCTGGTGTAGTAAGACCTGTTAATAATCCAAGACCTGCTCCAACCGGAACACCTATTGCTACGCCATTACCATAATGATGATGTCCTGTAAAGCCTGCAACACCTACACCGGCACCGCCACCTACTATAGCACCACCTACTGTATAGCCAACCGGTTTTGCCCATCTGTTTTCTGTTAATACACCGTTATGATTTAATACATTTGCTTTAAATGGAACTGTTGTTCCGCATGGAAGTGTTAATGATTCAAATTCTACAGTAACTTTATCATTTTTATTCCACCATTTTTTAGGTTCAATTGAAGTAACTTTTGCTTTCATTATTGAACCTTCAGGAATAATTAGTGTGCCTTCTTTTGTATAGATGTTTTCTTTTGCTTTAAATGAAACCGGAGTACCTACGCATATTTCATTAGAAGAGAAATATGTTGCGAAATACCCTTTTATCATATTTTTAGCTTTTACCATATAGTTTTGGTTTGTTATTAAAACTGTATCTACTTCAGCTTTTTTTGTAACATCTAAGTGTTCTTCACCTTGGAAGATTTCTTTATTTACATATTTTTCTTGTACTGCATTTAATTTATTTTTTAATTGGTATAGTAATACAGCTGCTTCTGCTTTATCTAATTTTTTGTTAGGAAGAAGTTCATCAGCATTAGGGTGATTTACGTATATTCCTAAATCAATTGTTTTTGCATATTGAGCTGTTGCCCATGCCGGAATGGAATCTTTATCGGTAAATCCGTTTAATGATTTGCTGTTTCCTTTGTATTCTTTTGTAATATGGCTGATAACAGAAGCTGCTTCTGCTTTTGTCATAATTCTATCCGGTTTAAATGTTCCATCTTCATAACCATAAATTAAGCCCAATTTTGAAGATAATAAAATATCTCCATAATCTGATCTTGATGAAACTACATCAGAAAACGGATTGCTTTCTGAAATTGTTGTGTTTCTATGTCCAAGTGTTCTCAATAATGCTGAGTTGAAAACTGATCTTGAAACTCCTTGAGTTGGATTGAATGCATTATTCTTCAACGGAAGAATGTTGCTTTCAACAATAGCTGTAATTTCTTTATTAGCCCAATAATCAGCCGGAACATCACTATAAGTAGCGGCGTTTACTGAATTTACTGCAACTAACATAAAAAACACAGCAAGCATAGCTAAAATCTTTTTCATTTTTTTTCTCCGTGTTTAATGTAAAACTTTACTAGTCGTCTAAATTATATAATAATAATTTCTTTTTAGCAACAAATAATAATTTTATTTATATTTCATATTTTGAAACTGTTAAAATTTTATCTTTCTTCTCTCCCTGTTAAAATTTGTTTGACATACTTTTATCTATATGCTACCTTATTATTATTTTATCCGAGAAAATTTCGGGTGAGAAAAATAAGCAAAATTTTTAGTTGAAATTTTGTAATTATGAATAATTCACTTCTTGTGTTTTGCAAGCAAATAATTATAATAACTCTTATAATTTGTGGACTTGTAGCTCAGCTGGTAGAGCAGTTGACTCTTAATCAATTGGTCGGGGGTTCGAATCCCCCCAAGTCCAGTTTTTAATTTGACATATAATTTCTTTTTTTGTAACATATTTCTGTAAACTGTTTCTCATCATTTTCGGGCATGTGGTGGAATGGTAGACACGCTAGTCTTAGGAACTAGTGCGTAAGC
>CANPZN010000054.1 GCA_947588785.1 Candidatus Gastranaerophilales bacterium | reverse complement strand
CTTCGTTTGTCGTTCAGCTCGTCCTCACATTCTCGGGTTTGCTCGCTTTCGCTCGACTTCACCCTACGGAAAATTCGCTCACATTACTTATTGCGAAATTTTCTTGGACAATCTACGTTTACAATTATAACATAAATATATTTTTTACAAATAAACGATTTAGACTATATTATTTGTGTGATATAATTTGAAATAGAGCTGTATTTTTATGTGATAATAAATTACCGGAATGAGAGGTTTTTCATGAAAAAGTTATTAATTTTTTTATTAGCATTATTTCTGTTTCCTGAATTGTCTTATGCTTCCGCTATGGGCGGTTATGATCCTGGGGCTGTTAATCAACAGTATATGCGTGATCTTAGGGTGCATGAATTTGCTTCCAAAAATAGAAATAAAAGTGTAATAATTGATTCGGCAAATAAAAATGCTAATCAGAATTCAAATAATACTTCTGATATACCTGTTAATGTATTTTTGAAATCTATAAATTTTGTTAATAATAGTTCTGTAAGTACTCAAACATTAAATAATCTTGTTTCTTATGCTTTAAATAAACCTGCTTCTCCTGCTGATGTTTCAAGGATGAGAAAACTGATTACAAAATATTATCAATCAAATGGCTATTTTTCTGTAATTGTTGTTCCTGATATGAGTGCTCTTACTTCAGGAGTTTTAACTTTTGATATTAATGAAGGTTCAAGAAATTCTATTACGGTTGAATAGTTAAAAATTACGAATGGAACATTAAAAGTTACAAATAATCAAACAAAAAATGGATTTTGAGTCTTTATATGTGCTGCGAAGCATGATCATAAAATTTAATTTAGTGTTGCAACCATAAAGTTGTTCATCTTTTAAAAATGCCACTCCAAAATTTCGGTTCCTTAGCACAAAATTTTCTCGGACAAACTATACTCTTGCGACACTAAATTATAATTATAATTTTGGTTATATAACCTCATTTTAATATTAAAATGGGGAATTTTTCTTATATTAAATTCCTGTAAACTCAAGTTGTAAATACTTTAATTTGGTCGAAGAAATTTTCACAAGGGGTCATAAAAGGCGTGAGTGAAAATTTGCCCTGGGCAAAAAAGGATATCTAATAAAACTCTAAAACAGTAAAATTACTGCTATTCACAGGATAAAGCCGATTAAAGTAATTTGATTAGTAGTTTACGGGAAGTATGAATATGGGCAGATTGCCAAAATTATTTATTGTTTGTTGTATATTATTTTTTTCCGCTACCGTGGGATATTCTTCTGAATTTGAAAATACTGCTGATAATCCCCGTTTGATTAATTTAGCTCCTGAACAATTTAGGGCTTTGGATATGGTTGAAAAAAGAGTTTTCGGCAATACTTTTGCTTGGAAAAATACTCTTGACCGTATTGAGAATTTAGAACTTCAATTATTTCAGTCAATACAACATGGCACTCCTACTCAAAGAATCAATGCCTTGCGTCTTGAGAGTACAAAAACTGCCCTAAGAGGAACTTCAATGACTCCGATGATGGAATCAAATTTTAATTCAAGGTATATTAATCCGAGATCAGAAGGAAATTATTATGATGATGTCGGATTAATAGATGGTTTAATTAAAGTTTGGTGGCCTGATTTCTATGCAAAACTTTCAGAATATCGACGTTATAAAGAAGCTAATTTCTTTTAAATAAAGCAACTTTATGGCTGCGACACCGGATTAAATATTAACTGACAGTATAATTTTTTACAAATTTTTTTTATGATTGTATAATAAATATGTCTGATATATTTAAAATAATTTAAAAAGCATGTTTAATAAATATATATGATTAAAATTTTAAATTTAAAGACAACAGGTAAGTTCAGTTAATAAAAAGGTGAATTATGACAATAACAGCCGATAAAGAAGGAATTATTACTCAGGTTATAGGCCCTGTTATAGATGTGGAATTTAAATCGGGTATTTTGCCTGAAATTAATGATTCTATTGAAATTGAAGTTGATGAACAATCAAAAATTATTGCAGAAGTGCAACAACATTTAGGTGAAAACAGAATCAGAAGTGTTGCAATGTCATCAACTGATGGTATAAAAAGAGGAATGAAAGTAATAAATACTTCTGAACCAATAAAAATACCTGTGGGTAAAAATATACTCGGAAGAATATTAAATGTACTTGGACAGCCTGTTGACAATGAAGGTGAAATCAATGCCGATACTTATTTGCCAATCCATAGAAATGCTCCTTCATTAGTTGAACAAAATACTGATATAGAAATTTTAGAAACAGGAATAAAAGCAATAGACCTTTTACAACCTTACCAAAAAGGTGGAAAAATAGGTTTATTCGGTGGAGCAGGTGTAGGTAAAACCGTTTTAATTATGGAATTAATTCATAATATTGCATCTGAACATTCTGGCGTTTCTGTTTTTGGAGGGGTTGGAGAAAGAACTCGTGAAGGTAATGACCTTTGGAACGAGATGAAAGAATCAGGCGTTATTGATAAAGTAGCACTTATTTATGGTCAAATGAATGAACCGCCGGGTGCAAGAATGAGAGTCGGACTATCAGCTCTTACCGCCGCAGAATATTTCAGAGATTATTCAAAACAAGATGTATTATTATTTATAGATAATATATTTAGATTTGTACAAGCGGGTTCTGAAGTTTCCGCTCTACTGGGAAGAATGCCTTCCGCTGTGGGTTATCAGCCTACTTTGGCTAATGAGATGGGAGAACTTCAAGAACGTATAACTTCTACAAAAGATGGTTCTATTACTTCCGTTCAGGCTATTTATGTACCTGCGGATGATTTAACGGATCCAGCTCCGGCTACTACTTTCTCACATTTAGATGCTTCTACTGTTTTATCAAGACAAATAGCTTCACTTGGTATTTATCCTGCCGTTGATCCGTTAGCTTCCAACAGTAAAGTTCTTGATCCTCTTATTATCGGTGAAGAACATTATAATACTGCCAGAAAAGTACTTGAAATACTTCAAAAATATCAAGAACTCCAAGATATTATAGCTATTTTAGGAATGGATGAATTAAGTGAAGAAGATAAAGAAATTGTAAATCGTGCAAGAAAAATACAAAAATTCCTTTCACAACCTTTCTTTGTTGCTGAACAATTCTCAGGTATTCAAGGACGTTATGTTAAATTAGAAGATACTATTGCGGGCTTCAAAGGAATTGTTAACGGTGATTATGATAATATACCAGAACAGGCGTTTTATATGGCAGGTACTATTGATGATGTTCTTGAAAATGCTAAAAAGGTTTAATAGGTTGGTTTCATTATGGCAGATAAAACAATTCATTTTAAATTAATTACACCTGAAAAAATTGTTTTTGAAGATGATGTTGAGGCTGTTTATGCGAAAGGTGAAAAAGGCAGTTTCGGAATATTGCCAAATCACATCCCATTTATGTCTACTTTAGCTATTGATGTCGCCAGGGTCATTAAAAATGGGGTTAACATTAATTTCTCAATTATTGGCGGAACTTTTCAATTCAAAAACAACGAAGCTATTATATTAACTGAAGCTGCAGAATGCGGTAATGATATTGATACTACAAGAGCTCAGCTTGCAAAAGAAAGAGCTGAAGCAAGATTGAGTTCTGCTGAAACAATGAAAGATATTAAAACGGCAAATGCTGCTTTAGCCAGAGCTATGGCAAGGTTGAAAGCTGCTTCTAGAAATTAGTAATCGTTCTTTCTTTTGGAAATTCCTGATGATAATTTCCTCCAGCACATACATTTTCGATGACTTTTAATAAAAATTCTCTCGGAGCTTCCATTTGATTAATATATAATTCTTGATTACCTATAAGATGATGTATTCTTATGATTGCTTTTGTTGTTATGTCCGCAGGAACATATAAAGACGCTACAGCCATGGAAGCAGCTTCTAAATCAAATAATTTGTGTTCATTTTCATCAGTCAGCCCATTTTTTAATTCCGGGATACTTCCTTTTATTGCTATTATTCTTCCGGTTAAAATTGGTGGTTCTTTCTCTCTTGGTAATGCTTTTGGCTTCCCTTTTAAGTTAGAGGCAAATGTTATTGTATGCCATAATATATTCAATAAGGCTATATGCTTAGATTTATCATAATTATAATATATATTTTCAGAAGGAATTCCTCTTGAACTGAATGATTTTTTTAAATATTCTACAGTTAATGCCATATTTTCTATAAGTTTATCAAAAATTATGGCTGTATTATTGTTTGATTGTTGATAATCAAGAAATTGTTTATACATAACACCGGATACAAGTCCTATTCTTTCTTGTATTACCGGTGATTTTCTTGTTGTTATTTCTAAATCATTAAAATTACCGCTCAAAAAAACCTTCTCTTTCCTGTTTAATTTTATTAGAAAGTAATATTATTTTAAACTTTTTATTACAAAAAAATATACTTAATTTACATTATTTATAAAAACAATTATCATAAAATTATGAAGGTTTTTATTGTCGGATATGGTGAAATGCTAAAAGCCCTGGTATATGGCGTTTTGAATTCGGGGTGTGATATCGCCGGAGTCTTTAGACATGATAATGTTATTATGTCACCGTTTAAAAGATTTCTCTTTGATATATTTTTGCCATCTGAAGATTGTATTTTCGTTAAAACTTTAAAATTGCCTGAAATATATGCAAAAAGTGTTAATTCATTGAAATTTAGAAAACTTTTAAAACAAATAAATCCTGATGTAATTATTGTTGGTTCTTGGAGTGAAAAATTACTATCAGAAACTATTAATTTACCTAAAATTGCTTGTATAAATGTTCATCCTGCTTTACTGCCTAAATATAGAGGGCCGAATCCTTATATACAAACGATTTTGGCAGATGAAAAATATAGCGGGGTTACGTTTCATCTTGTAAATTTAAATTATGACTCGGGTAAAATTCTGCATCAGGCACAAATTCCTATTGATGTGAATGAAACAGGGCAGACATTAAAGCATAAATGTTGTAATCTGGCTGAAAAAGAAGTGAAAATACTTTTAGAAAATCTTCCTGATAAATTGGAATCCGCTCAAATACAAGATGAAAGGTTAGCATCTTATCAAAAACAAATTTCAATTTCCGAATCTGTTTTAAATTTTAAAGAAGAAACATCTTCTCAAATTTCACGAAGAATTCGTGCTTTCTACCCCTGGTTGAGTTGTCATATTTCTTATAAAAATGAATTTTTTGAATTTAAAGAATTTAAAATACTTGGAAATTCTGAACTTGAGCCGTCAACAATTGCTGAAAAAACTTGTGATTCATTGTCGATTGTTTGTAAAGATTTAAAAATAATTCAATTTTCAGGTTTAAAACTCAAACGGTCTTTTATTAATATATTTTCTAAAATTTATATTAAATATTTTGTAAAAATAAATTCAAAGGTAAATTAATATTTGATGTATAATTAATCAAAAAGGGAAAAATAATGTTAGATTTAAATGCTATATATGAAGTAATTACATTTGCAATCGGAGATACAAAAGCAGGTTCTAAAATGGGCAAACTTCAGGTAAAAAATTTATCTGATTCTACTGTTTTGAATTGTATTTTATGGGAAGAAACTCTTAATAGACTTGATTCTAAACTTTTTAGATCAAATAATCAAATAAAAATTCTTCAAGGAACTTACAATGAAAAATATAATAATTGTTTAGTTTCAGATATTGCCCTGATAAAAGAAGCTAAAACAGGTTTGGATGAAGTTTCAAGAGATAATTTATTTGATAAAATTTTTGCTTTTGTAAATAAAATTCAAGATAAAAGGCTGGTTGAATTTATTACTTCATTACTATTTGAGCATGAAAAAGAGTTTAAAGTTACACCTGCTGCTAAATTAATGCATCATAATTATATAGGAGGTTTGTTGCAGCATACTTTTGAATGCCTTGATATATCAGAAAATGTTCTTACTAAATGTAATAATAAAATTAATCCTGATATAGTATATGCTGCTTGTATTCTGCATGATTTCGGAAAAATATTTGAATATAACATTGATCTTGAAACAGGATTAATTGAATATAATGAAGAATTTAGAAAAGATTGGAGAACTCATTCACAATGGGGCTTTTCAATATGTATGAATAACGGATTTAAAGAAGTAGCAAAGATGATTGCAGCTCACCATGGCAGAACTGACTGGGGGGCTTTGATTGATTTAGATGAAAAAGATGCTGAGCCTTATATGTATATTATTCATCATGTTGATGATTTATCTGCTAAATTCGGTAAAATTTCGATAAGTGATTTAAATTAGGGGGTGTCATATGAAAAAAATTTTTTCATTTTTAATAATATTTTTAATGATTTTTAATTTTTCTTTCGCTCAAGCTAATGCTGCAATTGATAAAAAAATGAATGCAAATCTTAGAACAAAAAGAGTTCCGGAAGGAACAATAATAAATCTGAAATTGCTTAACTCTATTGATTCTGCTCAAATGAAATTAGGTGACAGTTTTAATTTAATGGTTGCTGAAAATGTTATTGTTAATAACGAAACCGTTATTCCTCAAGGCAGTGTTATAAGAGGTTCTGTTGATGAAGTAAGAGCACCAAAATTATTCTATCGAGGCGGTGTTATCCGTTTATATTTCGATCATATTGTTAGTTCTACGGGAAAACAAGTTCCTGTTTATGCGGTAATTTGTCAAAATTCTAATCTTACTTTAGATGGTGCTTTGGGGTCTAATACAAAATATTCCGATGCACTTGGGGATACTGTTCAAACTACAAAAGATATTGTAGTGAATCCTACTTCTTGGGCTTGGGATAAAGGTGATGAACTTTTAAACGGATCACCTAAATATATTATGGCTCCTTTAACTGCAATTGTATGTACTCCCATTGCCGGTGTCTATTTTATTGGTGGTGCTATTTATGACATTTTTAAAAAAGGTGAAAATGTTTATTTAAATAAGGGCGAAATTATAAAAATTCAATTATTAAAACCATTGGATATGCCGGCTTATTAAACATGAAACTTGATGTATTATTAATTAATTTAATTTTTGTCTTTAAAAATTTGATTCCGATAATAAATCAATCACGGGAAAAATTAATTGCGGCTGCTTTATTGAAACACAATTTAAAAATATCAACGGCAGAATCTTGTACAGGAGGATTAATCAGTTCCAGATTAACGGATATTTCGGGTTCAAGTGCATTTATTTTCCAAAATTTTGTTACTTATGCAAATGAAGCCAAAATAAGTTTACTTGATGTTAATCTTGAAACTGTTCAAAAGTATGGAGTTGTAAGTTCTCAAGTTGCATTAGAAATGGTTAAAGGACTTTTAACTAAATATAATTGTGATATTGCTGTTTCGACTACCGGAATCGCAGGGCCTTTAGGTGCAACTGAAACTAAACCTGTCGGGCTTATATTTATTGCTATTGCGAATAGACATACTTCAAAAGTTTATCAATTTAATGCTCCTTCTATGCTTTGCAGACGACTTATGAAATATTCATTTTCAGATAAAGCATTTGATTTACTTCTTGATTTTTTGAAAGATCAATATAATTAATGAACCTTTATTTAATCTAGTGTTGCAGCCTTTTGCTTGCTGTTTTGAATTTTCCTTATTCTCGGATTCAGTGCAAGGTGCTTGTCCGCCTCTGTCTGTATGAAATTTCGTTTATCTATGCCGTAAAGTTGCTCACCTTTTAAAAATGCCACTCTAAAATTTCTTATCGTGAAATTTTCTCGGACAAACTTTACTATTGTAATTTCTGATTAATATTTTTATTTATATTAACTGCCTTTATAACTCCTAAATCTTTTGAATCACATTGAGAATGAAACCAAATAAAACCATTCTTTTTCAAAATATCAAAAAAGAAATTATTACCTTTGTAATGCCATTCAAGTATTATTATATCTATATATTTTAATAAATCGTTATTGTCTAAATCTTGAATACAGTCATATTCACTACCTTCTATATCCATTTTAAGTACAATTTTCTGTTGGGGGGGGTAATTGACAGTATTCGTTTTAATTCTTCCGATGAATTCTTTATTTTGACGATTATTTTTTGAGAATTTGAATCAGCTATATTCTTTTCTTGGTTTTTTACGGAATTTCCTCTGCTTAAACTTAAATCATTATTTGAGAATATTTCTAAATCTTCATTTTTATTACCCCAGCCATAATTATATAATTCAATTTTTTGACTTAATTCCGGATTTAATTTAAAATTTTTTTCCGCAATACTTCTTTGATTGGGAAAAGGTTCATATGAATAAATCTTTTGACAATTTTTTGACGTCGCTGCATATAATGCAGAATCGCCAATATTTGTTCCAAGATCGATAAAAATATAATTATTAATTCCTCCGAATTCATAATCTTTGCGTCCAAAGCACTCTCCAAGACCTTCAATCGTTCCGAGTTTGTTATTTGTATTGATAAATTTAATTCCGCATACTGTTATTATATCTTTATCTATTTTAAAATTATCATTGTCAAAGAATACATTGAATGCAGGAGAAAGACATTCATATTTTACGGTTCGTTCCCAGTATCTGATAGCATGACGCCATTTTTTTACGGGAATTATATTTATTAAAAATTTTTTGAATTTATTCATTTTAATGCTCCTAAAAATAAACTGTTGATTTAAATTTTACTTTTAAATTTTTTTCTTTCTCTCCATTTAGCACTCCCCTTGTTTGCACTCTTTTTGTTTACACTCCCCTACTTTCGTGTTCTCCCTTATTTGCACTCTTCTTGTTTACACTCCCCTACCTTTCGTGCTCTCCCTTGTTTGCACTCTTCTTGTTTACACTCCCTTACCTTTCGTGTTCTCCCTTGTTCGCACTCTTCTTGTTTACACTCCCCTACCTTTCGTGTTCTCCCTTGTTCGCACTCTTTTTGTTTACATTCCCCTACTTTCGTGCTCTCCTTTTTTTGCCCCCCCCCGCACATTTTTGTAGTTTATTCAATTTAAAAACTTACAAAGGATAAAATCTGAATATTTGAAAGTATAATATAAAAAAAATAAATTTAAAAGTTTATTTGAAAAAACTCAATCAAGATAAAAATTCAATCTTTCCGCTAAAAATCATACTGTTGAATAGTAGTGTAATAATATTGAAAAAAAATATATTTTATTTGATAATTGATAAGAAAACTCAGACCAAATTTTAAGGGTGCTGCAGCCCCAATTTCATGAGAACCGTCACTAAAATGCGGCACAAGAAAATTATTAGTGCAAAAAATATTCGGGAGAAAATAATGAAAAAAATTTTAGGTGAATTGACCTATGAAGATATAAAAGATGCTTTAAAACAAATTTTAGCAAAAGATAACGATATTAATGTAAAAAATAATAGTATATCATTATCTGAAAAGATTAAAATTTTTTTCCAAAATTTAACTCAAATATTTAAAGGTAAAGAAAAAGAACCGCTTACAAAAGAAATTTTCATTGAAAAAGGTAAAAAATTTAAGGCAGGATTTCTTGAATTGGTTGATACTGTGATATTTGTTGTTGTTGCAGTTATTATTATAAGATATTTTATCGGTGAAATAAGATGGATACCATCCGCATCAATGAAACCTACATTAATTGAGGGCGATAGAGTCTTTATAGAAAGATTATCCAGATTTTATTCATCTCCAAAACGAGGAGATATTATGGTATTTTATCCTCCTGATGTGATTCTTAAAAATGATCCTATTTCTTTGTTTAAACGTCTTACGGGGTTCTTTTGTAAAGATATAGCTTTTATAAAAAGAGTGATAGGAACTCCCGGTGATAAAATTGAAATAGTCCATAATCAAGATGGTTCTACTGATGTACTTATTAATGATGAACCTTTAAATGAAAAATATATAATGGATCGGTTTGAATATTCTGTTTGTAATGAAAATATGTTATGTGGCCCGCTTATTCTTGGCGAAGATGAATATTTTATGATGGGTGATAACAGAGGATATTCTTTTGATTCAAGATATTGGGGAACACTAAAAAAAGACAGATTTATAGGAAAAGCTGTTTTTCTTGTCAGATTAACTAAGATATAAAGACTTTGATATATTGATTATTTCTTCTTTATAAGAATTATCAGGAATGAAATATAGTGAATTAATAGCTTTATCAATATAATCTTTAATTGTTTTTCTTGTTTTTTGTATAATTTGAGGATGATCTTTGATTTCTTTTAATATATCGATATTATTATTAGGTAGTGGGATTATCTGGTCAAGATAGATTACAGGAAGTGTGTAGATCCCATTTAATATGTCATTTAATTGAGGTTTTGAAGTGTCGTTTTTTTCAATATTTGTTAAATCATCTTTTAATTGAAATGCAATGCCAAAATTATAGGCAAAATCTTGAATTTCTTTTTTTTCTTTTATATTTACTATTTCACATAAGGATAATAATCCGGCATTAAAAAGTTCTGCTGTTTTGGCATTGGTTTTATTTATATATTCATCAAATGACGGAAGTCGATTTTTTGAGAAATATTGATTTATTTCACCTTTAACCATATTATTCATAGCGGAAGAAAATATTTTTAATAAATTGTTGTTTGAAAATAGACTTAATTTCTTCATTGCAGCTGAAAGGATTAAATCACCGGTTAAAACGCTTAAATTGTTGCCGAGTTTTTTATTTAATGATATTTTTCCTCTTCTTAGTTCTGCATTATCTATAATATCATCGTGAATTAATGTAGCGTTGTGAATTAATTCTACGCAGCAAGCTAAATTAAATATTTCATAAGAGATGTTATAATTTAAAGATTTTGCCATTAGAAATATTAATGAAGCTCTGATTCTTTTAGATTTTGAATTTATAAAATTAACTAAATCTTCAGAAATCGGTAAAGCGCAATTAGTAAATTCTTCAGATATTATTTTATTAAGTTGGAAAATCTCATTTTTAATGGTACTCAATATAAAATCCTCGATATTAATAAATTAACAAAAATTTCATTTAAATGTTTTATTAGAATAGGAGAGTATAAATGAATATATTAAATAATTATAATACGATTAGTAAAAAAGAAAATAAATTAAATAGTCGGGTAAGAAATATAGAACCTGATTTTATTGATATTATAAGTAAAAAGGTAATAAACAGCAGAGATATAACAGATACAGTTACCATGCCAAGATCTATATTTAAAGGATATTTGTGTTTTACAACAGGAACTGTAATAAATTCGATTGCCCCGATATTTTCTAAAACTAAACTGGCAAAAGGACTTACAATTATAAGTAGTATGTTATCAATATTAGGTACTTATAATTTTGTAAAACCTTTTTTGATGATAAAAAATAAAGAATTGACTAAAACTGAAAAATAAATTATCGTTATATATAATTGAAAAATAATTTTGCTAGTTTTGAAAAAGGAAAAAAATATGGGAAAAATTGCAGGATGGATAATACTAATAGTTTTAATTGTTGTTGGATATCAGGCAGGATGGTTTAATTCAATAATTAATTATTTTAGTGAATCATCAAGACAGGCAAGACAAGAGCGAGTAATTGAAGAATCCGACGGAAGTGTTACAACGGTTAAATATAGAAATATCTTTGATATATTAAGCGGAAAATAAATTAATACTTGAAAATAAAAATTGTGCATGTATAATAAAAACACATGCAAGTTGCGAGAGTAATTCAGTGGTAGAATGCTTCCTTGCCAAGGAAGATGTCGCGAGTTCGAGCCTCGTCTCTCGCTCCATTTAAAAACGAATATCCGTAAGCCTTTTAGGCAAACGGATTATTTTTTTATTCTGCTGTTCTGTATCAAGGATTTTGACATAATATATCGCAAGTTTGATATATTTAATTGGAAATTTTAAAAGATTTGGCAAAAGTATAAACTGCATTTAAATGCTGTTTTAAAAGTATTTTATATATGTTCAAAATTACATCCGTAATATACCAGTTAGACATTCCAAAGTGATTGAAATTCCAATGTAATTCAAAATAGTAGCTTCGCTATTTTAACGCACTCGTTCGGAAAAGCTCAAACAAGTTTGGCTTTTCACTCAATCGTTTGTTATAGAAATTAAACTCTAAAAAGTTGTCATTTTTGAAGTTTTAAGAATATTTATTTAGATGTGTTTTTTGATAACTTTCAAATACATCCTGAATCTCTTTAGCAAATTTTTTCCTAAATTCAGAATATGGTATGTCCAATGTTTCTTTAGTTAATTTATTTTTTCAAAATCATCTTCAAAATTTCTTATATTATCAAATTCAATGGTTTACATGTTATATATTTTTAAGCTATATTAATAAATATGAGCAACTTATCATCTGCTGATATTTAACATAAAAGAAAAAGGAGTTATATGAGTAACAATCCAAATTTTCATAATAGAGATAAAAGACCTATATTTAATTGTGTATATGAAGGTGATGATAATTTGTGTTATGCTCATGAAAAATTAATAGCTTTAGTTGGTTATTTTTCCATGTCACCTTATGTCGAAAATTTCAAAATTACAGATGATAATTATGGTGAAGTATACTTACATGTAAAAGATAAATATGCAATTATAAAAATTAACAGCATTATTCGTAGAATTATGATCGCTCCGGCTAATAAGGAATATGAAATAATAGGGAGTTATTATAACTATGAGTTTTACTTAAGACACTCTATAGATAAATTAATTATTGAAGCATCAGATTTGTTAGTAAAAGTTTTAGAATTAGATTCTATTTATCAGTTGTGGTCATGATATTTAATTTTGTTTTGCGATAACTTTCAATTTTTTTTGAACTTTTTTATGTTCAACCATATAAAAAGGAAAGTTGAAAAATCTAATTAATTAAGATGGATAAATTAAAAGGGATTTTGCATGAAAAAATAACTATTAAAACTACACAAAAAGAAATTGTAAATTATTGATTTTTGGAAAAGTTTATAGATGAATGTGGATTGAACGTAGATTCCTCTAAAGCAAATGAGAGGTGCTGGTGTTGTGGTTGTGAACACAATTTAGAGCACTGTAATATTGTTCTGGAATCATTAGTTGGTAAAGATGAACTACCAAATTTGGTATTACTATACCATCGCTGTCATTTGGATAATCCTAATATAACTGATCCTGAAATAATGTGGGATTGTGCGTATGGGGTACTGGAGTATAATAATACATTTGGGATTTAATGGGTTATTATATTATGCTACATTATATATATTATCATCGCCATTATTATAACAATCATAAAAATGGTAGTATAAGTGATTACATTTTTCTAGGAATAATTCTTTATCATATATTTCAGGCAATGTTTCATCACAGATAGTTTCAATTGCTTCTTTGACTTTTGCTCTTGTTGATTGTTTCTTACGCCAATTCAAAACTAATTTTTCTTTTTTTATAACCTTTACTAACTTTTGTGCAGCAGTTTTTACTGTTTCAAATTCTTTTTTTGAAAGTTTTGGTTCAGGTTTAGTTAAAATATCCAGTATTGCAAGCTCTTCTTCAGATAAGTTTTCATCAAGATGACGTTTTTCTTCGGCAGTTAAATCATTTGTTAAAGCCACTAATTGAATATACATCTGCTCCATTGTTAGTTTTCCTGCATTATATTCTTCAATAATTCGTTCAAATTTTTCTTGAAAATGTTTTCTCATATCGTTAATTCTTAACATTACAGACAATTTTGAAGT
>CANPZN010000053.1 GCA_947588785.1 Candidatus Gastranaerophilales bacterium | reverse complement strand
CTCAATATAGAGCATTAGGCAATGCAATTGCTCCATTGATGATTTGGCATATTGCAAAAAATTTAATAGAATTATTGGCATAATAAAATTTTAACTTCCTGCTTTTTTAAAAAACTTTGGACAAAAAAATTTTTATTAAAATTTTTATTTTGCCTATTCGATTAACAATCATTTCATATATACAAAATTCGAAAAAGAGGCTAAAATACTAAAACTTATATGTAGACAGAACTAGAGCACAGAAAAGGAACTAATTAGATTTGTAGGTATAAAAATAGACTTTTGAGACATTCTGAAATGATTATTCGTAGGCTGTTTTCTACTCGAAAAAAGCCAACATACAGGTAATTAAGCCAAAAATCATTTTAATAGCACAAATCTTTTGTCCTGCAAAGGGACAAATTTTTAAAATGGACTTTTCCGAAATAATCGTGTCTAATCGTTCACTTCAAACACACAGCCGAAATGCAGGGAGGGAAAGAGTTTTAATTCAACACCACCGTAATAATCATACTAACCGTTTATCCAAAAAAGTCCAAAAAGACCGTTTTGTAAACGGGTAGTTTGATTATTTCCGACAGCTAAAACCCAAACGGGAAGCCAACACCACCGAAAAATCAAACTAACCGTAAATATCAAATTACTCTTTCCAATACACCGGCGGAAGCGAGCGAACCCGAATAACAAAGGGTTAAAATAAGCCCGCAAAGTGGGTTTAAAATCAGACAAAATATAATTAAACCAAATGTTTAAAAGTGTTACTGTCCCAATTTCAAGACAGCAAGCGGAAGGTTATGACACTGGATTAAATTACTATTTTATTCTTATATCACATTTTGCTTTTAATGTACCATTACTGTTTAAAAAATGTTCTTTAAATAAATCCTGTACAATAACCCCTAAAAATTCAGATTTCTGTTTAAAAGCCTTTATCTTTGGATTTTGCGATTTATTAAAATATTTTTCCGTATTAGCTATTTTATATTGTTTATTACTATCTATAGGTTGATTACTTTTTTCATCAATTATATATTTTGTTAAATCTTCTAAAGAATCGCCATTTTCATAAGCTGTGAGCATTCCGCTTCTATCTGCAGTTAGTCCTGAATAATGAATTAACGGGTTTCTTTGCGGATAATCTCTATTGTATAAAAAATTATCTAATATCATATATGTCAACTCAAGTCCGTTGATTTTAGTTGTCATAATTTTGGCGTCATCTTCTTTTATTCCTTTAAGAGTGTTAATAATATCAATTGATGAAACACCTGCTTCTTTTGACACTTTTAACGGATTTCTTATTGCTGCGGAATTCAGAGCAAAAAAATCTACATCAGAATCTAATTTTTTTATTTCTTCTAATACGCAGTCTGTAACAAAATTTGCAAGATAATTATTTCCTGTTCTTATACCTTCAATATTTAGTTCGTTTGTTTCCATATTTCCGGATATTATGGAATATTTTTTTTCTAAATCTTTTTGAAATAACTTATCATATAATTCTTTTATTGGCCCTTGTGTTTTCGATTCAGAAGGAACAAGTGTTTTTATTTTAATATTTTCTAATGTTCCGTCATCATTTATTTTAATTTGCGTATTTACTAATCTTTTAAAATTCTGTGACATCGGAATTATATTAATTCCGTTTATTGTTCTTATTTCTTCTTTATGTTCATGTCCGTCAAAAACCAAATCAACAGGAGCATTTTTACATAAATTATCAGCAAAATTAACTCCTGTATGACTCATTAAAATAACAATTCCTTTCGGATTCTCTTTTTTAAATTTATTTATCCTTTCAATACAATCAGAAAAAGTTTTTTGATAATCATTTTGATTAATATTTTTTTGAGATTTATTGACGTTATCCAATAATTTTATTCCTTGTGTATTCGGTTGATATGCATTTAAATTTACGGGGCTTACTCCCAAAAATAATATTTTGTGAGTTAATTTCGGATTTTTATCATCTTCTATATTAATTATTTGTTCATTAATTATTTTGTTAGATTTTATATTTTCTTCAAAGGCAGGAGAATTTTCTTTATCAAGATTTGTCATTATGACTTTTGCATTTAAATTAGAAATAATTTGATTAAATAATTGAACTCCGCCATCAAATTCGTGATTTCCCGGAGTAAACAACACTGTAGTATTTTTTGCAAATCCTTTAATTTGATTAAAAAATTCATTTAAAATTTCTAATTGAAATTGTGCATTCGGTTTATCAGGATTAGTCAAATATCCTTTTTTAGAACCATCCATAAACCAATCACCACAAACAGCCATGATATTTTGCCTGCCTTTTCCTTCGGAACAAAAAATATCTTGATGGTCTTTTAATTCTTCAAGTGCATTGTTACACTTATTGAGTTCACCATGTGTATCAGATAATGCATTAATATTAATTAATGCTCCTTTAAATGATAATCTGTTGTATGTATGATTAAATTGATTTTGTATGTATTCCATATTAATTCGCATTCTTTCTATATATAGTAATATGTCAATTTAATAGAAAATTGAAATTTTTTATTTTGTTTAAAAATTGAAAAGAAAAATTTTTTCTATTTATAAAAAGATATTTTTACATTGAGCAATAATTATATGTTAAAATATCCTTGTAATCTATTTAAAAATGTTCGAGTAAATTTGCAAGTGAATCATTGAAAAGATTACAAAACAAGCAAGCAAAGAATAGCTTTATGGGCTTGCGTAACGAAGTGGAGTCTAAACAGATTTACGGTTGCACTTGAGTAAATGCTTGGTACCGGTTTAAATTTTGGAGATAAATATGAATATTTGTGTTATTGGAACAGGATATGTAGGACTAGTCGCCGGTGCTTGTCTTTCAGATATGGGAAATTGTGTAATTTGCTGTGATAATGATAAAGAAAAAATTTTACAACTAAAAAACGGAATAATGCCTATATATGAACCGGGCTTAGAAGAATTAGTAAAAAATAATGTTAAAGAAAAAAGACTTTCATTTACAAATAATCTGATTGAAGCAATACAAAATTCAAAAGTATGTTTTATTGCAGTAGCGACGCCTCAGGACAAGGACGGTTCTTGTAATACTTCTACGGTAATTGAAGTGGCAAAAGAAATAGCACAAAATATAAAACAATATACGGTTATAGTTAATAAATCAACTGTACCGGTCGGAACAACGGAAAAATTATATAATATTATGAAAAAAATAACAAAAGTTCCTTTTGATTTAGTTTCAAATCCTGAATTCTTAAAACAAGGAGCTGCCGTAGATGATTTTCTGTCTCCGGATCGTGTAATAATAGGTTCAAATTCGGAAAAAGCTTCAAAAATAATGGAAGAAATTTATTCTCCATATTTTAAAACAGCAAACAGATTAATTTTTATGGATATAAAATCTGCGGAAATGACAAAATATACCGCTAATGCTTTTTTAGCAGTAAAAATATCTTTTATAAATGAAATTGCTAATATATGTCAAAAAGTTGGTGCAGACATAGAAAAAGTAAGAATTGGAATTTCTACGGATACAAGAATAGGAAATAAATTTTTATTTCCCGGAATAGGTTTTGGCGGAAGTTGTTTTCCAAAAGATGTAAATGCATTAATCTCCATAGCTAAAGAAAATAACTGTGGAAGTGATATATTGCAGGCAATTCAACATGTAAATATAAATCAAAGAGAAATATTTGTTCAAAAGATTTTAAATTATTATAAAGGTAATATATCAAATAAAATATTTGCAGTATGGGGATTATCATTTAAACCCAAAACCAATGATATGAGAGAAGCACCTTCGGTTGCAATAATTAATTCATTGTTAGATTCCGGGGCAAAAATAAAGGTATATGATCCTAAAGCTATACCTGCGGCAAAGAAAATATTTCAAAATAGAGTTATATATTGTGATAATGCATATAATACAATTATTGATACACATGCTTTAATCTTACTTACGGAATGGAATGAATTTAGAAAACCTGATTTTGAAAAATTAAAAAATAATCTGATTGATAAAATTATATTTGATGGCAGAAACCAGTATAATAGACTTATATTAAATAATTACGGTTTAAATTATATAAATATGTAATATTATTAAAAAGATAAATTATTAAGTTTCTTTAAATTAAAAATAAGTGTATAAAAGTCAATAAATATAAGAAAAAAATTTAAAAATCAAAAAAATAAAATTAAAAATCATGAAAATTTTTGCTATGATAAAAATCTCGAATAGCAAAATATTTTATGTCGAGATTTAAAGCAAGTGGAAAGATTGTATGGAATGTTATTATGAAAATTAATTCAACGACTTTAAATGCACTATACCCTAAGAGCAAGAGTATGACTTGCCAGGGAAAAGTGAGAAGAGAGAATTCGCAAGTGCGACAAATTAAAGCAGAAAATAAAAATGACCAAATAAACACGACCATCAAGAAAAATTCTGATGGTCGTGTGAGTTTTAAAGGGGGTACTCCTTTTCTGCATAAAGCAGCAAATTTTGCTTCCTATAATCCGTTGGTTGCGGAAGCCTTATTCGCACTTATTGTTACTTGCGGATTAAGACCATTAACTATAATGGCGACAGCAAAAAATGATGAAGATAAACAAAAATGTTCTTATCAGGCAGCAAAATCAATTTCATCAGGATTAGTAGGTTTAGCTACAACGGCTCTGGTTGGAACTCCTATTGCAGCTGCAACAAAAGCAGCTAACAATAGAGGGGCTTTTAATATGCCGCAGGATATGAGAACAAGATCATTAAATGCTGTAAACAGTGGAATAGATGCTCTTTCAACGCTTCTTAAAAAACTTGTTGATGAAGGAAGAGAAACAAATTTGGCTAATCAAATTTCTTCTTTAATTGAAGGAAATGGCTTTAATATATCTGTATTTAAGAAACCGGGAAAGTCAGTAAGATGCGTAGAAAAAGAATTTAAATCAAATATAAAACGTGTTGCCCCGGAAGTTTATGAAACTGTTTCAAATGCCATTAGGGAACAAAAAGTCTTAAATAATTATGCAAAAACAGGTAAAAATGTTGCGGATAAATTATTACAACCAATATTTATGCCATTAAGAGCAACTATTACCATAGCACTTGTACCTGTTCTTTTAGGATTAATAGGAAAAAGTAAGCCTGTTAAAAAAGAAGAAAAACCTATGGATTTGAATCCATATCAAACAATGAATTTGAATATGTTTCAAAGTCAAAATGAAAAAAATCTTTTTAAATCATTTGCAGGAGTAGCTAATCATGAGAATTAATCAAATTACATCCAGTTATATAAATAAAAATAAACCTTCTGAAGTACCTGCTTTTAAAGGAAGTGTGCCAAAACCTCTGGTCAATGGATTATCTAAAGCATATGAAGGTTTGGCAAAAACAGGGCCGTTTCAAGGATTTATTAAAAATTTCAGTCGTTCAAGCAATACATTTACTCATTTATTAGTAGCTGAAAGTTGTTTTTTGTCCGGTTTTTATATGATTAATACATTGAGAAATAAAAAAATTGATAAAGAACAAAAACCTCAAATGTTAATAAATGATACTTTAACTCTTGGTGTATCAACAGCCGGTGCCTATTTTGCTGAAGACAAAATTACAAATGCCGTAATGAATGCATCTGAAAAATATTTCACAAAACATAAAGATTTTTATACCAGGCTTGGTAAAAATTCTATCTCTCAATCTAGAGATGATTTATTAAATAAAATAGGTGAAGTTGTTACACAATCAGGTGATGATTTGAAAAATGGAATTGATGATATTTCATCCATGATTGGATCTCATCTTAAAAATATTGTCGGAAAAGACAATAAGTTAAAAGCATTTCAAATTACGGAAGAAAATCTTGCTTCTGTTCAAAATTCAGTAAAAGAAACGGTTTTAAATAATGTTGGAAATGCTCAAAAAGCAAAACAGAGTGTTTCCGGTATCGTTGACGATTTATATAATAAAGCCGGTGCCAGAAATGAAGCAGATAAAATTCTTCCCGGATTTAATAAATTAAAAGTTCTTGTTATATTCGGTATTATATACAGATATTTATCTCCCGTTGTGTTTACTCCCATAGCGAATAAACTCAGCTCTAAATTATTTGAAAAAAATAAAGATGAAAAAAAAGCTTAATTTATTTGTAATTTATATCGCTAAAAAATAGGAAAATCTTTATGATTTTCCTATTTTATTGCTTTTTTAAAAAACATAATTAAATTATATTCAGGTAAGGTTGTTCATTATTCTATTTGTTAACATAATGTTACAAATACTGTTCAAAAATTAAAGAAATGAAAAAATATTTCGATAATAACAATAGAACAATTAACAATGGAGTAAAAACAATGGGATTAGCAGCATCACAAGCAAGATTTTTAGGTATAACGGCAAGAAAATCAAATATAGAATATGAAGGACAGCAAGTAAACCAACAACGTATGGCATTGGCTGAAGAAGTTAATTCTTTATATAATAAATTAATTGCTTTAGATGTACCGGTAGCACCTGATACTACTCAATTTTATGAATCTAATTATTCTTTTGAAGTATCAAATACTGACGGTTATGACGGTGACTACATTGTTAATAGCTACTATCAAAATGATGATGGAACTTACTATTTAAATACTGAACGTACATACCAAAAGAATGCGGCAAAAGGTACACAGTATAAAATGACTTCAATTTCTAAAGATGATAAAGGTGTATATACATTTACTGATAATCTCGGTAATCAGCATATATTAACTGCAGATGCTCAAAATAGTGCATTAATGGCACAATTAGTTAATAGTACATATGGTGAAAATACTGTATCTTCTGATGAAAAATTTTATTATTATCAAGATGAAAAAAGTGGTCAAACATATTATATTCCTTCCTCTCAAATTACAAATGAGTCTGAAAATAATACATTTTCAGCTTATATAAGTACCATTAAGGAATATACAGAACCTGTAGTATTTGCCAGTGCAACTGTAACATTTGATTCAAATAACAGAATGAGCGGTATAACAGGAGCTACAAATCCTGAAACCGGTGAATCTCTAAATATAAATACAGAAGTTAATACAACCAGAACTTATCATTCTGAAGAATATGATGCAGCTCTTAGAGATTACACAATGAGCAAAGAAGAATATGATAAACATGTTGCTGATTTAAATGCTCAAACAGAATCTTTACAACAAGAAGATAAAATTTTGGAATTAAGATTAAACCAAATAGAAACAGAACAAAATGAGCTTAAAACAGAACTTGAAGCTGTTAAGAAAGTCTTAGATACTAATATTGAAACAACATTCAAGACGTTTAACAGTTAATAAACAGTAGGTAAAATAATACATTTAAGTACATTAATCATTTGTAAGAATTTATGAAATACAAATTCTAAACAGTGATTATTTAAAAAAAGTTTTTTGCAAAATAAACACAGAAAAGGATAGAAGATGAGTTATAAGAATGACAGTTATTTAGTAATATCAAATAAATATGGTAGTTTAAGCAGTGATGCTAAAGCTCAATTATTTGAAACTTATGATCTTTTAAGAGATATAACGGTCAGTGGTTCAGCTACGGATGGTGCAGGGTTCGGTACTGCAGGAAGCTTTTTGTGGAAGCTCGCAGGAATGATTTCTCCTGCTACATTTTTATCAACAATGGGTGGTGGTACTGCATTAAATATTCCGGGAACTTCTTATTGGTCACCTTCTAATGCAACAAGCGGAACTAATTCTGCATTCGGAGTCGGTTCATTGTCTCAATATTCAGGATTTACAGGCGGTGCCAGCTCTATTATACAAGGTTTTGGAACTTCTGCAAATGAAGGATATCTAACGGGTGGTGCTTCATCATTAACATCAGTAGGTGAAATAGCTGGATCAACCGGATTAAATGCGTTAGGCTATACTGCAGGTTTAGCTTCAGGATTCGGTTTCGGTGATAGTTTTCTGTTACCTGCAGCTGGTGTTGTGGCAGGATTCGGAGGAATATTGCAAGCAATGTCGCCTTATCTCGGATCGTTTGGTGTAGGTACTACTTTAATAGGAAATTTATTACAAGGTGTTTCAAGTGCTCCTCTTGCTGCCTATCAAAAAGTAACAAGCAGTATTTTAAATAATGCGGATACAATTTTACAAAACAAAGTTAAAAATATTGAAACTGTTTGTAAAATGTTAGATGCACAAAATGATGTAGTTAAGAAAATGTTAAAAGATGACGTTGAGGGTATGAAAGATAAACTTCAAAATTTAGGTTAATACTTTTCTCTATAATCTATTACCCTCTATATGAGGGTATTTTTCTAATATTTAAAAATATCTTTTAAAATACCTTTTTGTTGTGCCAGATTCGCTTCATTTTCAGTTAAAGGCCCTTCACTTCTTAATATTTCAGCTGCTTCATCACATTTTTCAATTAATCTGTTATTATTACTATGTTTCATTTTTAATGCACTTGATAATGTTTTTGGCATGTTTAACCCATATCCTTTTGAAAGTTGTGAAAAATAAAATCTTTCATAATCGGAAGGTATTCTTACCGACCAGTTATCTGGATGTGATTTCCCGGATATATTGATTCTTTCTGACATTCCAAACATATCGGGAAGTGTAAAAAATTGTTTTGCGGATGTAAATATTTCAGCGAATTTTGCAGTTCTGTATCTTTCTTGGAATTTGATTTCATCATTAGAATTGATAAATTCTTGATTCTTAAAATCAAATATAGATTCATTGATATTAAAATCATTTTTGATATCTTGCATGTGCTGACTTCTTTTTTTATATTTCGCCATATTAACAAGAGAGTTATTATCATGACTTCCGACTCCGGTATAAAATTTATCATTTTGATAACCTTTTTCTATAAATTTTACAGGTCTTTCATCATATTCCGCATATGCAGTTGTATATAAATGAGGATATTTATTTTTTGTCATTGCCCTGCTTTTATCTGCAGACATTCCTATTAATTCTAACATTATATTTTCAGGATTGTTTTCATTAAATTTATCGCCTAATGTATTTTTTGCCGCTGCATGCATTATATTTAAAATAGTATAATCAATTTCAGGAAATTTTACTTCTTCATAAGTTCCTTTAACATTTTGATATATGAATGGTGTTACTAATTGCCAAGCTGCATCAAGTCTTACCCCATCATATCTTTTAAAAAATGCTGAATATTTTTCATATAAAAATTTTCCGGTTTTACCTAATTGTGATAAATCACCATTTTTGTCGCAGGTACCCAATAAACTATAATCGAGGGCACGAAGTCCCCAAGTTTGTATGTTATTTGTTTCAGGACAATTAAAATCAGGGCCTCCGTAATACAAATTTTCTCTGAAACAGTCTTTATTTGCCCAGATTTCACTTTGTGAAAATCCAATTAGGCAATCTCCGTATAATTTTATATTATTATTATTTAAATATTCCCTACTTTCTTTTTGTTGTTTATCTGCAATAAATTGCATAAAAGATTCAAATTCAATATCATTCGCATATTCTTTTTTTAATTGTTCAATTCTTTTATCTCTTTGTTCTTTTGTAATATTACAAGAATAGAGATTTTTATCAATTTCTTCCCATTGATTAAAATCATCATTTCCATATTTTTTTGTTAATGCTTGAAATAAACATTCTTTTTCTAACCAATTTTTATTTTCTGTTTTAAATTTTTCAAATTGAATAGACATGTTTATTGCATTTTGATCATTATTTATAAGATTTGATTGATATTTTTGAAAGGCATTGTGAAGCGTTTTTCTTTGTATATTAAATACATAATTATAATCTGTTTTATATTCACGTTTTAACTTGTCGCCCTCATAATAAATATCTAAATTTTTAATTTCCGATTTACTCAAAAGATTTGCATATTCTTTTGTTGTTAATTTTTCAAGATCAATTATGTGTGTTCCGAATGCGAAATTAGTTCCTGAATACGGTGAATTATTTCCTTCTGTAATTTTGCCTTGTGGTTCTAATTGAATTGAATTTATTCCTGTCATATTTTGTAAAAATGAAGTAAATTTCTTCATTGAATCTGACCAGGTTGTTCCTATTGCTGTGTTTTTACCTTTTTCAGAGGGAACATTAAAATCAAAAACTATCGCACTTGTGTCTTTTATTCCAAGTTCTTTTTTTGTATCATTTATTAATTTTTTATAAGATTGCTTTTCATTTGTTGTAAAAGCACGTCCGAAATTAGGATATACAGAAATTGTTTTTATATTCATAATGACCCCGATTACTACAAAACTTCTAAATAAAATTTTTTGATAGTATATAATATTGTCAGAGTAAATTTATAATGGGTAAAATTATAGAAAGATCATTTTATACATCTTATACTCCGGATGTTGCAAAAAATATACTGGGGATGGTACTTTGCAGAAGAATAAATAACAATGTTTTTCGGGGAAAAATTGTCGAAGCTGAAGCTTATACGCAAGATGAACCTTCTTGTCATGCTTTTAGAGGTGTTACCAAAAGATGTCAAACAATGTTTAAAAAAGCGGGTATTGCTTATGTATATATGACTTATGGTATGTATCATTGTTTAAATATAATAACAGAGAATGAAGGTTTTGGTTCAGGTGTTTTAATAAGAGCAATTGAGCCTTTATCCGAAAATTTCTCAAATACAAATGGACCGGGCAAATTATGCAGGGAACTGAATATAACACGAGAACTTAACGAAACTGATGTTTGTTCCGATAATTCACCTTTATGGCTTGAATACGGAAATATAATAGATCCTGAAAATATTATTAATACAACACGAATTGGTATCAAACTTGCTGCTGATTTACCTTGGCGATTTTATGTCAGAGGTAATAAATTTGTTTCTAAGCCATAATGTTGCCGGAGAAAATTTTACCGATTTTCAATGTGAGCGAAATTCCGTTCGTGAGAATGCCCTTTCTTGAAATCGTCAGAGTAAGTATAGAAAACGACTTTACTGCTATGATTCAGGATTAAATTTTAATGCCATTTTATATATATTATTTTTATTCTCATTATATAATTTTGAAAGAATTATGCTTATATCTTTATTACTAAATCCTTCTTCTTTTAAAAGTTGAATTTTTGATTTAATATCTGAACAATCCATCTCAATAGATTCTTCCTGAAAAACCATACAAATAAATTCACCTTTTAAAGGATGATCATTATAATATTGTATAATATTTTTGACGGTATCAATTTTAACTTCCTCAAAGATTTTTGTAAGCTCTCTTCCAATTGCTATTTTTTTGTCACTGCCAAATTCTTCTTCAATATTTTTAAGAGTTTCTGCTATTCGATTGGGAGAATCATAAAAAATACAATTTGAATTTTTATATTTTTTCAAAATTTCAATTTGTTGTTTTTTTGAACGGGGAATGAATCCTATGAATGAAAATTCTTCATTTTTTCTTGGTACCATTGTTAAAAAGGTTGTAATGGCACAAGCTCCGGGTAATGAGTTAATTTTAATATCATTTTTAATTAATTCTTCGATTAAACAACTACCCGGATCTGATATACAAGGAGTACCCGCATCTGAAACAAATGCAACGTTTTTACCTTCTTTTAAAATGGAAATAATTTTATGACTTTTTTCTTTTTCGTTAAATTTATGACAATCGAATACTTTTGCTTGTATTGAATATTTATTCAATAAAATTTTTGTAACTCTGGTATCTTCACAAGCAATAAAATCAACATTTTTTAAGATGTCTAAAGCTCTTAAAGTAATATCGGAAAGATTTCCGATAGGAGTTGCAACTATATAAAAATCCCCTGTCATTGATTACCTTTTTATATATGGATTTGCGGCAACATTTAGAAAAGTTTTATTTAATCCTGTTACATCAAGTACTTGTCCTACATTTGCCGTCGCATTTGTTATTGATATTGTTTTTTTATTTAATAATGCAACTTTTTGTATGTTTAATAATGCGGTTATTGCTTTTAAATCTATGTTATTTATTCCTGAAAAATCAATTGTAATATTTTTTGCGGCTTCAAATTCCGCAATATTTATACTATTTATATTTTTAAATAATTCTGATGCTCTTAATGTTTGCATTATCTTACTCATTTATTTGTTGCATATTTTTATATTAATATTATTTATTAATTATTGCAATAGCAAAAATATAATTTTGAGAAAAATGAATAACTATCCGACTTTTCTAATTTGTTCTTCATCATCAAAATATGAAGATGAAACTAAATCATTAGGAATAGAAATCCCGGGATTTTTAATGTTATAGTTGATAGATGGAATATATCTGTTTTGAACAGAATTCTTTTTTCTTAAAGTGTTAATATCAGAATATTTATTTGAATTTAACTGTTTAGATTTAAGTGTATTTTTGTTTTTTGGACGAATAAAAAGAAGAAGTGCGAATATAAAAATGAAACCAAAAACACAATATAAAAATAGTTTATAGTCAGTAATATAAAGAAAAGAATTGTTAGAATTACTTTCTTTAGTAATACCGGTTGTGAGATCTTTTGTATAAATGTTTGAATTTTTAATATTTTTGCCTTCAATGTATATTATAGTGTTATCTGCATTCTTTTTTTGTACAATAACATTTTCTAAATCAGCAGTATTATCATAGACAATATCAACCGAGTCAGAAGGTATGGTAGAATTTAATAACAGCATAAGATTATTATCGGATTGCTGTATTTTTTGTACTTTTATCGATTTATTCATTTTGAGAATTATATTATACCCGTTGTCAGTTTGGTTAACATCAATTCCGGATAATGAATTTACGGAAGCAAAAGATGATGTTATAGAAAATATTGACATAAATATAAATAAAATTAATTTCTTTAAAAGACTAAACTTAATCCTCGTAATCATAATTCTCCAACGACTATACTACCCTTTTTACATATTCTATAAATTTATAAAAATATTTACATCAATCAAATGGTTTATAAATTAATCTAAATCTTTAGATTAATATCCTTTCTTTAATCTAAAAAAAATGATACTATATAAAACAAAATATAATTTTAAGCCCGTATGCGATAGTAAATTAAATAGAGGGAATATTAAGATGTTGAAATTTCTTATGCAAAAACAAGAAAAAAGTAAATCAGATTATTTTAATGAATTATATTCAAAAATTAAAAAAATATATTCTCAAAAGGAAATTTCATATAACAGAAAACAACAATTATATTCTTTAATTGAAAAATATGGATATATACCATATTCGCAAACAAAAGCAATAGAAGAATTGAGTGATTCTGAAGTTTTAATATGCCTTGAAAAAAAATTGGAAATTAATAAAACATATAAAGACGGTAAATTAAATATAATTGATGATGAAATTAGTGCTGTAAAAAGAGCAGGATATAATAATGCGGATTGGATAAAACAAGAACAACATGATATTAAATTAATTAATTTATCAGCATTGGGCGATGGTAATATTAATAATTATCCTGCAAAATTCATTGATTGGCTTAGACAAATAGTAATTTTACCTTCGGGAAATCTTTCAAAGAATATAATGTCTACAACAATATATTTAGTACCCTTTCATCCTCGGGATTTTGGTAATGCTTATTTAACGGCAAGTACAGAAGAAGTAAGTAAAAAATTGGCAGATCCTCAAATAGCTGAGTTAGATATTACTCCGAAAGAACAAATAAAACTTTTTATAACTCTTTTTATTAAATTATGACTATTTTTATACCATAATGT
>CANPZN010000052.1 GCA_947588785.1 Candidatus Gastranaerophilales bacterium | reverse complement strand
TGTCGTGGTCGTCTGTATTAAATGTCAATTTTATATAACAATTCGGTTCGTATTTTTCTGAGATAAACATTCGATTATCTTTATCTATCCAGATTCCATATACTTTATGATTTATATATAATATATAAAAGAATTTACATGATTTTGTACGTTTTCTTACAAAACTAAAGTTGTCATACAAAAATTTATTATTAATAGCGAAATCTTCATATTCAGTACCACTTATTAGTTGTCCGAATTTTGATTTTCTTTTGATTTCTCTGTATGGTTCATTTTTAATATAATTAACAACTATTAAGCCATTTTTAAATGTTTTAATATCGCTATTATAAGGTAGTGACAAATTGAAATAATCGAAATAAGGGTTGCTAGTTGAACCGGCATTGCCTAAGAGTATGACTCTAATATCCCGTAAACGTCCAATACTTTCAATAATAGAAAGTAAATGATGCACTTCATCTTGTAAATAATGATAAACACCACGCTCCAGGATAAACTCATCAAATATAATAGTATCAACATTTGAGAATGTAGAACCTTTTAATTTTACGGCTTGAGATAAAGGACAAGAAAAGCCAATAATTTTATCATCTATATAAAATGTATCTTTAGTACATTTAAATTTATGGTTTGGAAATTCATTATTGGCGATAATAGCATCAAAAAATTTAGGTGTGGCACTTTTTAATTCGCTTGCGTATCTTCTTACATAAGCAAATTGACGTCCAGTTTTTAAAAATTTATTTATAACAATTTTAGTTATACCATAAGTTTTTCCGACACCACGTTCACCTATAATAAAGTATAGTAAAGCGTTGGAATAACTAAGAACTTTGTTATAATCATAATATATGTTTTTTGACATATTAATCATCTCAATACGTGGAATATCAAATATTGACAGGGTATTTTGTCAGGATGTTTTGTTTTTACACGCTCTTCACGTTGACAAGGTAAAAACAAGACACTGCCATTAATAAATGATTCCACTACTAACATTATATCATATATATCGCTATATGTAAAGTAAAATAAAATTAAGAAATTTTTTCAAAAATTTTTTAAAAAATTTATTGACTTTTTAAATCATAAGAGTATAATAAGTAGTGAAAGAGGTGATTGTATGTTTAAATACAAAGATGGTTTAAGATTTTACTATAATGGAAAGAGTGGTTATAAGAGATATGTTGGTTTCTATAGGCATAATGGTTTATGGAGATTTACTTTTAAAGGTTTATCATTTAGAAGAAATGGGAACGATATAAATGGAAGATAATAAAATAACAATTCCATACGAAGAATTTAAATCATTATTAAATGATAGTTATCGTTTAAAAGAAATTAAAAATGATTTTATGCATCATTTATCTACTTCACGACTTAGTACTTGTTATGATAATTGTTTGGTATTTGATGATGTTAACTTTGATATTGGATATATTTATAAAAATTATTTTTATTTTAATTATTGCGAACGTTTAAATTATTTAAATGCTAAAAAAGCACAGGAGGAAAATAAAGATGAGTGAAGAAGAATTATTAAAATATATGACTATTACAGAAGACAAAGTTATTTTTGATAAAGTTTTTATGAAAATACTTTTGTAAATTGTATAAATAATTCAATTAAAACAAAGCATATTTTAAATGAAATTGAAAAGTGGCTTGAGGATAAGATAAAAGAATACAAACTTTGTTTTCCAGAAGTTGTAAAAGAACTTCAAGAAGTCTTAGATTTTGTAAGATAAAAACAAAAATAATTTCCTTAAAATTTAAGAAAATTATTCGCAAAAGTTTAGAAAAGTTTTATTCATAGAAAGGGGTGATTACTATGTAATTTATTAGTAACCTTATATATTATATCAAATTTAATAATGAAAAGAAAGGAAAAGTTATGCGAATTATTAAATTAACTATTACAGATAATGGCGATAATACTTGTTCTTTGAATATTAATAGTGAACCTGATAAGAATTCAACCGATGCTGAAAATATAACTGCTATTAATGTAAAAAATGCAATTATTGGAGCCTTTAATGTAGTAAAAGATAACAAAAAAGTTGAAAAAGTTAATAAGAAAGGAAAGAGTGATAAAAATGAAAACTGATTTAACAATTTTTGAAAGTTCAAATACAAAGGAGTATGTGTCAATTAAACCGACAACAATTGATGAAAAAAAGAAATTATATAATGCTTTAGAAAAATGCGATGCCAGATTAAATGACATTGTTAATACAGAAATAAAAATAAAAGATTTTTACTTGCAAGAAAGAACTGTGGAAGAGGCAAATCCTGAAACTGGAGTTATTGAACCTCATCGTAAATTTAGATTAATATTATTTACAGATGATGATAAGAGTTATGTAACTGGAGCATATGGAATATATAATGCTATATGCAAATTAGTAACTATATTCGGTGAGCCTACTTGGGAAGAACCTATTCCAGTAAAAGTAATTAAAAAAGATATTGGGAATAACAAGTCTAGTCTGACTTTAGAATTAATTTAGGTGCGATATGAATAATGACACTAAGATTATAGAGGGAGTTTGTTTAGATTTACACGAGTCTAATTTTGTTTATGAGTCTAATGATTATATATTTTACTTCTCTTCATTATTTTATTTTAATAAGTTTAAAGAAAGTGTCGAAGATTATGTGCGAATAGAAAAATTAAGATTTAATAATAGATACCAATGCAATGTTGAAAATGATGATATATTTATCCTAAAGCTATATAAAAAGATAGAAAAGCGAGGGTTTTTTGTTAAGAGAAAAGCATTAAAAAACACAGAGTTACAACGTGATTATAATGTGAAAATAGATATTCTATAGGCGGTAATTGTGTATGCCTATTAAGAATAATTTAAATAATAGATTAAATGATGAACTTAATAGAGCCATTAAGAATTTCAATGCTAAAGTTAAAAGATTAGAAAAAAGTGGTAGAGATAATATAAAAATTCCTAACAAAGTAAACAAAAAAGATATTTTAAATGAAAATTTAAGTAATCGAGATATTAGAAAAGAAATTAATTCTTTAAAGCGTTTTACTAAAAGAGGAATGGAGAATATTGTTCATGGTAGACCTTTAGAAACGAGTAAATGGGAAGCACGAGAAATTGACCTGGCAAGAAAAAGCATCGAACGGCGTTTAAATAAAGAAATCGAAGAGTATGAGCAAACAAAGCCCCAGAGTTTTGGTAAATCGTCCGGAAGATTTACTATGGCTCAAATGGGAAATTTAAGATATAGGCAATTGCTTGCTAAATTGGATAAAGTTGTTTTTACAAAGCCGAGTAAATTAAGTTCTTCACAATATCGAAATTTTTTAAATTTTATTGAAGTAAATAAAAGAACAAGTTTAAATGCTCAGTTTAAAGCAAATTATATAGAAATGTTATTTAAAAATGCAGAAATAAGTGGTTTTGATATGGATAAAGTATATAAAATTAGTAATAAGTTAATGAAATTATCAAATAGAGAATTTTTGGAATTGTTTAATCGTGATAGTGGTGTGCAGAAAATACTTGATTGGTACAAAATTTATAAAATGGAAATGCGGAACGGTGCCAATGTATTAGATAATGATTTTGAAGATTTATACGATGATTATAACGAATTTTATGAGAATTTAGAGGAAATATTATAGTATGGCAAGAAAATTTACTGCTGATTTTGAAACAAGTACAGAAAATGATAAAGCATGGGTTTGGGCATATGGTATATGTGAAATTTCTAACATAAATAATTTTATATATGGAAACAATATAGATGATTTTATGGAATGGCTTGCTGATGATTACGAAAATTATGTAGTTTATTTTCATAATTTAAAGTTTGACGGTGAATATATTTTTTCCTGGCTACTTAATAATGATTTTACATGGATAAAAGATAATAAAGATGCAAAAACAAAAACATTTACTTGTTTAATTAGTGATATGGGTCAATTTTATAGTATAGAAATATACTTTAAGAAAAAAGGTAAAAAAGTAAACAAAGCAACAATTTATGATAGTTTAAAAATACTTAATTTTAGTGTCGAACAAATTGCTAAAGATTTTGACTTGCCTATTAGAAAAGGCGAACTTGATTATGAATTAGTGAGATACCCTCATCATAAAATTAATGATGAGGAGTTATCTTATTTAAAAAATGATGTAGAGATTATGGCTAGAGCCTTAGAAATGATGTTTATTCGAGATTTAACAAAAATGACAATTGGTTCCAATGCGTTATCTAATTTTAAAAGCAGATTCAAATATGAAGATTTTATGCGATTTTTTCCTACTCCAGCGTATGAAGTGTGGCAAGATTTAAGGCAGGCGTATAAAGGTGGTTTTACTTATTTAAATGATATTTATCAAGATAAAGATGTGAAAAATGAGATTGTTTTAGATGTTAATTCAATGTATCCGTCTATATTAAGAAACGAAAAATTGCCTTATGGTGAGGGTATGTTTTTTGAGGGAAAATATGAATATGATAAAAATATGCCGTTATATATTCAAATGGTTACGTGTAGTTTTGAACTAAAAAAGAATAAGATTCCGACTATCCAAATAAAAGGAACTTTATCTTTTTTGCCAAATGAATATCTAAAAACAAGTAATGGTGATATAGTTTCTTTAGCGTTAACTAATTATGATTTAGAATTGTTTTTAGAAAATTATAATGTAGAAGATTTATGCTATGTAAATGGGTGGAAATATAAAGCAATGAGCGGGTTATTTACTAGTTATATTGATTATTGGTATAATGAAAAAACAGAGGCTGGAAAGAATAAGAATAAAAGTCAAAAAACAATCGCTAAATTAATGCTTAATAGTTTATATGGAAAAATGGGTTTGTCTTATGATGTACGAGGAAAATATCCTTATTTAGAAAATGAAGTTGTTAAGTATAGATTGACTGATTTAGAACAAAGAGAGGGAATATATATTCCCGTTGCTATATTCACAACAAGCATTGGAAGATATAAGATTATTAATGCTAGCCAAAAAATTAGAGATTATTCTATCCAAAAGTATAAAAATGATATGTATATTTATAGTGATACTGATTCAATTCATACGTTACTACCAGAAGAGGAATGTAAAAATATTATTGATATTAACGATTACAAATTAGGTGCCTTTAAAGTAGAAGAACGGGTAAAAAAAGCACGTTATTTAAGACAAAAATGTTATGTTCAAGAATTAGAGGACGGAACTTTAAATACGACAATTGCAGGCTTGCCTAAAAAATTAGGATACAAAGTTAATTTTGATAACTTTAGATACAATTTCACAACGTCTGGTAAACTAACATTTAAGCACGTAAAAGGTGGAGTTATTTTAGTTGATACAACGTTTTCAATAAAATAAAATTGAAATAATAATTTATATAATATATAATAGAAACAATAAAGGTGGTTATATGTGGGAAAGAGTGATAAAAACATTTTATCAAACATTTTGGGCTAGTTTTATTGTTTCTTTAATTTTTAATAAAAATGCGTTATTAAATTCATTAACGGTTTCCTCATTAAGTGTAGCCATGTGTGGCGTTATGAATTTAATATTTAGAGAATTTGATGAGAAAGGAAAAAGTGAGAAGAAAGTGGATAATAAGTTTTTACAAAATGCAATTAAGGAGTCAAAAATACTTGAAAATCCTAATGAAGTTATGGTATGTTTAGAGAAACTTTACTATGACAATGCTGATGATGAAAATGTAAAAAATGCTTTATTAACGGCGTATATGGTTATTAGTAAAGTGAGCAAGAAAATAGAAAGAGAGGTATAATATGAAAACATGGCTGCACGCTGCATTTAATAGAGCGATTAGAACTTTTTTTCAAACTTTAGTTGCTAGTTTAGGAACTAGTACGATGTTTAGTGAAGTAGAATGGAAAATTGTTTTATCTACTTCATTGTTTGCATCATTATTAAGTATATGTACTAGTTTTGCAACTAACTTGCCAGAAGTAAAAGAAACGGAGGAATAAAATGGAAGATATTAATGTACAGACAACCTTTGATGATTCTGACTTTGAAAATGCTAAGGAAATAGAGGTTTTAGAATGAGTGTATTTAAAGAAAGGTTAACGGCTCCAAGTACAAGCGATAAATATTGGATACATACCTCAAAAGGTGGCGTTAATGAATGCATTTTAATAGGTACGAAATCTTGTATTCCAAACTGTGTTGGATATGCGTGGGGTCGTGCTTATGAAATTATGAATGCTAGACCAAATCTATGCAAAGGAAATGCTGAGAATTGGTTCATTTATAATGACGGATATGGACGTGGAGATACACCAAAAGTTGGTGCCATTGCGTGTTGGCAAAAAGGCGAAGTAAGAAATGGAAATGACGGAGCCGGACACGTTGCTATTGTAGAAAGTATAAAGAGTGACGGTACAATTGTAACAAGTAATAGTGGTTACAAATCAACTAGATTTTATATAAAAGAAATAAAACCGCCTTATAGTTTAAATGGTTATACTTTCCAAGGTTTTATTTACTTGCCAATAGTAACAGAAGAGCCAAAGCAAGAAGAAGTAAAACAAGAAGATAATACAAATCAAAATGTAACAAATAATACAAATTATAAAGTTGGTGATATTGTTCATTTTGATTATATGTATACTGACTCATACGGAAATAAAAAAGTAAAATCGGCTATCCATGGCGGAACTATTACAAAAATTTATTTTGGAAGAAAAGCCCCTTATTTAATAAATAACGGTAGTGGTTTTGTTTCCGATGATTTAATTATTAATAATTTTAATAACAATACAACTTTAAAAAATAATTATAAAGTTGGTGATATTGTTCATTTTGATTATTTCTATACTGATTCATATGGAAGTAAAAAAGTAAAATCGGCTATTCATAGCGGAACTATTACAAAAATTTATTCTGGAAGAAAAGCCCCTTATTTAATAAATAACGGTAGTGGTTTTGTTTCCGATGATTTAATTATATGATATTTATAAAAAGAACAGAGGCTCCAGTTTCAACAAATGAAAGTGAAGCCCCTTTTTACTTTTCAACTATAAACCCGTATTATCCAGATTATCAAATGCCAAATTGTACCTGCTATGCTTTTGGAAGAATTTTAGAATTAGCGAGTTTAAATAATATTAATATTCGAGAATATAATGTTGCGTATGGTAATGGTGGACGTTGGGGAGATAGTGGATATATAGGAAATACTTATGAAAAAGGTGATTCGCCAAAAGTTGGTGCCATTGCCGTGTGGGAAGAACTTGGCGAAGCCGGACACGTTGCTATTGTAGAAGAAGTACATGATGACGGTTCTTATCAATGTTCAAATAGTGGATACTATCGTCCTATTGATACAACTGATTGGCATTATTTTTTTATGACTGATGTAACAAAAGATAATGTTATTTATCGAAATGGAAATGAATGGAGTAATTATCGTTTTAAATATTTCCTTTATCCACCATATATTGATATACCTACACCAACTCCTAAAAAGAAAAAGAAAAAATTTCCATGGGTATTATATGCTAACAAATTTAGAAATAGATATTGACAATATGAATAGTTATAGTTATAATAAAGAAGTAAATTTTGCGTGACTGCTAAATTTATAGCAAGTTTTTAACTTGCTTTTTTTGTTATGGTATGCTATAATTCGTAAAAAGGAGAGAAATTATGACGCAAGAAGAATTTCAAGGTACAGTTGATGCCTTAAGAGAAAAACTAGATGAAACATCAAGTGCCTTAATTAGTGAAGATTTAATTGCTTTATTAGGTGCATTTACTACAAGTTTAACAACAATTAATGATTTAACTGCTGAAAGAGATAAACTAAAAAATGATTATGACGAAATTTTAAAAGTAAATGCCAGACTTTTCCAACAAACTGGATATAAAACAGAAGAAGTAGAAGAGCCAAAAGAAGAAAGCGAAAATGATGATGATGTTTTAAGCATCGATGAAATCGTAAATGAAAAAGGAGAATTGATATAATTATGGCAAAAAATACGTTAAGTAGCGGAGCAAATACTTATAATTATGTTCGTGCTAGTATGAGTAGTGCTAGCAAAGAAATAATGCCAATTGCAACAAATGATAACATAGTCCAAATTGGAACTATTATGTTAAACGACCAATATCAACCTATGCTAAATGAATTTATACATGGTTTAGTAAATAGAATTGCTTTGACAATTATTGAAAATAAATCAACGTATAATAACCCACTTGCTAGATTTAAAAAAGGTAGCGTTCCATTAGGAACAGATATTCAAGAATTATATACTAACCCTGCTCAAGGTGAAGATTATGTTTTTGATAATAATGCTATGGCAAAATTATTAACAATAACTGACCCTGATACACACGTTGCATATTATAGAAGAAATCGTCAAAGAAAATTCCCAAAAACTATTTCCAGAGAGCAATTAACAGGTGCTTTTGTATCATGGGATAATTTTAATGAATTTATTACAAGCATAACAAATTCATTATATAGTGGAAATTACATTGAAGAATATCAATGGACAAAAGATTTAATTGACGGTGCTTATGATAATGATAAAATTATTACTGAAAAAGTTGATGATGTAATTGATGAAGCCTCAGGTAAAGCATTCGTTAAAAAATGCCGAGAACTATTCCTAAACTTTAAATTTCCTTCATCTAAATATAATGCCTATTCAAAATTTAGTGGTGCTAAAGGAAAAATAACAACCTGGACCGATGAATCAAGAATATGTGTTATTATAACAAATAAAGTATTATCAACTATTGATGTTGATGTTTTAGCCCAAGCATTTAATATGGATAAAGCCAATTTTATGGGTTCCGTTATTTCAATTGATGAATTTAAAAATAATTCAATTAAAGCAGTTATATGTGATGAATCATGGTTAAAAATTTATGATAATTTATTAAAATTCGAAGATTTCTATAATGGTTCAACAATGGCGACAAATTTATGGTTACATGCATGGAATACATTCGCTATAAGTCCATTTGCAAATGCCGTTGCTTTAGTAACAGAAGAGCCAGTTCCTGCAACAAATATTGCATTTAATGATGAATCTAAAACAATAACTGGAACTGAACAAGAAGAAACTCTAAATCTTACATTGACACCAACAGAAGCAACAACTGATGTGGAATTTATAAGTGATGATACATCAATTGCTGAGGTTGTAAAAGTAGATAATAAATCGTGCAAAGTAACAAGTAAAGGCGAGGGAGAAACAACAATAACCGCTATTACAGATAACAATCTAAGCGATGAAATAACAATAACAGTGACAGGTGAATAACTTGTCCTTTTTTAATAAGGAGCAAAAAATATGAATTATACAATAACCCCAAAAAGTTCGCTACGATTATTAAAATGTCCTTTATCAAGAGACAACAATAATACGTTTGATTTTGAAAATATATCGGAACAAACTAATTATTTTAATTCTTTAGATTATAAAATGTTTAATGATTATACTTATATTAAAAAAGATTCAACAGTTGCTATTGAATTAAACTATGATGATGCTATCAATTATAATTATTTAACCTATTTAAACAATAATAAAAGATACTATTGTTTTATAATTGAATATGAATATATTAATGAAGATGTAACTAGAATAACAATTGAAACTGATGTTCTCCAAACATACTTATTCGATATTGTTTTAAATAATGTTTTTATAGAAAGGGAACACGTAGAAAGTGATAATGTAGGTGAACATACAATTCCTGAAAATGTCGAAACTGGAGAATTTGTATGCAATTCTAAACAAGAAGATGACAAATTAAAAGATTATTGTTATATTATTCAAGTAACCGAAGAATCTACAGGAAATAAAGATAAAATATATGCAACAAATTATGGTGGCGTGTATATGGCAGGTGGTGCTTATGTAACTGATAATATTGGCGAATTAATTAGTATAATTAATGCCTATCAAGACGGAAGAGAAGATGCCATTGTAAATGTTTATATAGTACCTAAATCATGTATTGACCATGACTTTTCTGCCGGTTCTTTAAGATATAATGGACAAATTAGTCCTAAAGAACATACAATAACTATAAGTAAACAAACAACATTAAATGGTTATGTACCTAAAAATAAAAAGTTATTAACATTCCCTTATAATTATATGATTTTATCAAATAATAATGGTACGGCAAATGTTTTACATTATGAATTATTTTCAACAAGTAATTGCCAAATTAAAGTAACTGGCGTTCCAGTAGTAGGTGGTTCAATAAAAGTTATTCCTAAAAATTATAAAGGAGTAGAAGAAAACGAAAACGAAAGTATTATTGCAGGAAAATATCCAACCTGCTCATGGAGTAATGATGCTTTTACAAACTGGTTAACACAGAATAGTGTTAATATCGGTTTAGGTTTAACAAGCAATGCTTTATCTATTGTTGGAAGTGCAGGAATGGGTATTTCAAAAGGTGAAGTTGGTTTAGCAACTACCAGTGCTTTAATAAATAGCGGTTTACAAATTGCAAATACAATTGGACAAATATATCAACATAGTCTTATTCCTGATACTATAAGAGGTAATACAAATGGTGGTGATATTAATGTATCATCAAATAAAAATACAATAATATGTTATAATATGAGTGTAAAAAGAGAATATGCCGAAATAATAGATGATTATTTTACTTGCTACGGTTACAAAGTTAACGAAGTAAAAACGCCAAATCTAAAATCAAGAAGAAATTTTAACTACATTAAAACAATAGGCTGCAAATTTACAGGAAATATTAATCAAAAAGATATGGAGCGTATTCATTCAATTTTTAATACTGGAGTAACATTTTGGCATAATACAAATAACTTCATGAACTATAATGTTAATAATGATATAATATAGGAGTGATATTATGAGAAAAATTAAAGATGAAGAAATAGCAATGTGGTTAAACAATTCAACTTTTATAGATTATTTTGATAGATTAGAATTAATTGCAACCTCATTATTCGTATGGGACGGACTAAATGATTTAGGTGGAGACTCTGACTTTTTAGAACAAACACTTTTCAATAACGGAAAAGCCGTTTTTGTAAAAGATAAAACTTTAGGTTATTTAACCTTAGAATGCCAAGAAACAAATATCAAAAATGTTTACTATAAGCCTACAGAAATAACTGCTATGGGAAATAATTATAATAAAAAATTTAAAATTAGTGACAATAATGCCGTTATTATTAGAAATAATATTTTAGAAAAGCCAACACAGCCTACTATATATTTATATGCAACCCGTTTATATGAAACAGAAAGAACTATTGACGTGAATCTATCCGCTCAAAAAACTCCAATACTATTAGAGGGAAATTCTAAAGCCATGCTAACATTAAAACAAATATATCAAAAATTTACAGGTAATATGCCGGTTATATTCGGTAGAAAAGATTTTAATGTAAATGATAAAGTAAATGCAATCAAAACAGATGCTCCATATTTAGTTGACAAATTAGAAGTACATAAACACAATTTATGGAATGAATGCCTTACATTCTTAGGAATAAATAATGCAAATACAGATAAAAAAGAAAGATTAATTACTGATGAAGTGGAAGCAAATGATGACTTAATAAAGTTTTATTTAAACTGCTTTTATAAACCTAGAAAAGAAGCCTGCGATGAAATAAATAAAAAATTCTTTAATGGTGAGGAAAAAGTAAAAATAAAAATAAATGCTGACGTTCTAAAATTGATAAATGATGAAAATAATGATATAATGAATATAGAGAATGATAATGATATAGAAGAAACAGGAGAAAATAATGAGTAAATATACAACAACTATTAAAAATCTAAAAGACAACAAATTCGATTTTGGACTCAATGATTATCCTATCTTCGATGAAAAATATCGTTCTATTTTAAATAATTTAATTTTAAATCACTATTATATGGACGAAATCGGTTTTGAAACTGCGGAACTATTTAAATTTTATCTAAATCAAAAAATGAATGAAATAATGCCTTATTATAATAGTTTATATCAAGTTCAAAAAGAAATGTTAAATGATAGTTTTGACACTATCCAATATGAAGAAATATTTACAAGCAATAGTAATAATACCGGTTCTTCAAATTCTAACAGTAGTAGTGACACAACAAATTCAAGCGTAGCAGAAAATAATGGCGAAAATTTATTCCATAACACTTCTCAAGGAAAAACAAATTTAGATGAAATACGAGATGGAAAATATTTAACAGAATATAATCAACAAAAAAATAAAAATAATACAACAAGTGATACTTTTGTTGAAATAACTGATAATACTAAAAATGAAAATAACGCTACTCAAAACTCAAAAAGAACTATAAAAGGCTCAAACGGTGTAGCAAAAGCCAATATCTTTGAAACTATTAAAAGGAATCTAATTAATATCAATAATCAAATTATAGATGATTTGGAAGAATTATTTATGGGTGTTTTATAAAGGAGTGATAATATGAATAACACAACAAAAAATGTTGAAACAATGGCAAACCCTTTCTTAGGTTATATGTATAAAGCCATACCATTAGCATTCGATGAATCTTTAAGTTATTATGAAACATTATGCAGATTAAAACAAATCGTTGGTGAATCAATAACAACCATCAACAATAATGCTGAAGCAACTAAAGAATTACAAAAATTATATAATGAATTAGAAACGTATGTTGATAATTATTTTAATAACTTAAATGTACAAAAAGAAATAAATACTAAATTAGATACTATGACAAAAGACGGAACATTATCAAATATATTGAATAATGAATTATTAACAAATATTAATAACAAATTAAATTTAGTATTCGATAAAAAAATAATTATAATTGGAGATTCTTACGCAGGAGGAGCAACTCCTGATGAAGACCCTAGTGTAACAAGTTGGGAAAGATTATTACGACAACGATTAGGCTTTACTTTAAATATAGACGCATGGTCTAATAATCAAGGTGGAACAGGATTCACAACTTCGACAACATGGTTACAATTATTACAAAATATAAATACACAAGGACATGACAACGAAATAACAGATATAATAATATGCGGTGGATATAATGATAGAAATGCCACAGAACAAGCCATTAATACAAATATAAATAATTTTAAAATTTACGCAAATAATACATACCCTAATGCTAAAATACATATAGGTTTTATAGGAAACACTACTAACACAAACGAAAAATTTAAAATAGGAACTATGGCTCGTATATATAATAATACTTGTAAAAGTTTAAATATTCATTATTTAAATAACGTAGAATACGTTTTACATGACTACTATCGAATGTTTACAAGTGACGGAATACATCCTAATCAAACAGGACAAAATGCTTTAGCAGACAATATAATAGAAGCCTGGTTATATGGTTCAACCCATGTAATTTATGGTAATCAAGCCATTAATAGTAGTTACGGACTTATTCAAACTATGCTAGATAATAATATAGTAAGAATTAGTTGCACTAGTAGTTTTCCACCCAGAGTAGAGGCTAATAATGTTGTTTGTAGTGGTGGTAATGCTATAGAACTAACTACTATAGAATACGGACATATTATAGGCAATCCTAATTCAATATGTAGTTTTAGTATAACCGGTTATGCTGCTTTAGGCGGTGGAAAATACAAACTTATTCCAGGAACTATAACTATAGAAGGAAATAAAATGAAATTTTATCCTATATTACTAAACGACAATGAAAACGGCTATTATCAATTAACAACAAATCAATTAACATTCCCTAAATTTAGTGCAGTATTCGATTCTATATATAATTAAAAGAAGCCCATTTATACAAAATCTATTACAACATTATCGAATAGGAATGCTATTCTTTGAAAATATGAAAATAAAAAACAATATCATGCCATTTATAAATAAAAACATCAACCGCTAATATAAAAGGCTA
>CANPZN010000051.1 GCA_947588785.1 Candidatus Gastranaerophilales bacterium | reverse complement strand
GAAATGAAATGCAGTGAAAGCGAGCGAATGACAAGCCCCAAGACAACAAATTTTAAGACAGCGATATTTTAAAGTGGCGTTTTTAAAAGGTGAGCAATTTTACGGTTACGGTACCAAATTAAATTTTTATAGATAGGTTATAAAATAAGGAATATCACAAAGTAACATCTTTGAATCAACAAAGATAGTTTATTTAAGTGAGTTTAGTAAATTTTTTTTCTTCAGTTCGTTGTATATTGTGTCAGATATTTTTTCAGCCATTAAAATGTGAGCTTTACCATGAACATGGCAGACATCATCATATATTTCTGTTTTATCAAAAATATTATATGCATCATGAACATCATAAATATAATCATACTCAGGAATCTTTACTCTGATTCTATGCGTTAATTCCTGCACAAGTGTATCGACAATGTCAATGTCTTTTCCATCTTCCGCCTCTATAAATGGTTGAAAGAAACCAATAAAAAGTGGTTTACCAAAATAATCTGATTTCATATTTTCTGAAATCATTTTAGATTTTTCAAATACGTCAAAGTAATTAAACACTATGCTATTTTTCCAATCTTCTTCCTTATAATGAATTTGTTTTTTCAATTGTTTTTTATGAGTTATTATTGAATAGTTTTCTTCTAAAACGCCAAAAATAGCTGAATATTTAACAAGACATTTTTTCCACTCCGGGATTTCTACATAATATTGATTGTACGGATACCCCGGACGTGGTTCTTCTTCAAATGGTACAACTATCTGATTAAATCCATTATAAAATATAATTATATCAGGTTTAAATTCATTAAAATATTCAAGTAACATATGAAGATGTTGCCGGCTGGTTCCAGAACAAATTGAGAAATTTGCTACAAATACATTCTTTTTAAGTTTTTTTGTAAATTTTCTTTTATTAAATTACTTAAAGACGGTTTTCCGAAAAGCCCCGTAGATCCTGCAAAAAATGCAACTTTTATATCCCCCTCTTTAAGCTCGTTAAATATTGATTCATCTTTATCATAATATCGATTATATAAGTATGATTTTGCTATTGAATTAGATGTATAGGATACATATGGTGATTGAATATAATATGTATCTTGTTCATAATGAATTGGGATTCCGATGTGAAAACAAAACCTCATTATTAATACATATATAATAATAAACCAAATTAAAATTTGAAATAAATATCAAAATACAAAATTGTATTTATTCATTTATTAATACCTTATCTTTCAATTAATCTATTCTTACCAAAATAAATATTTTTCTATTGGGGCATAATTATCAGTTAATACCTCATTTGTTACTATTATATCTTTATATATAAATTTTTCAAAATATTTTCTTATTTTAACAGATTCTATACTATTTGGATTTTTATATGCAACTAACACATAATTTGAAATTGCATTTTTATTATTTAATTTATAAATCTCTTTAAAATCCAGTATATTTACAACCTCAAAGGATTTATTAAATTGTGTATATACTTGTCTCATATAATCATTAAAAATGCCGCTTGGGCTACCTATTATATTCATTATAAATATTCCGTCATCAGACATAATTTTTTTATATTTTTCTATAGCTTCTCTTGTAATTAAGTAATAAGGACAAATTGGAGAATCCAAAAATATATCGTAATAAACTAAGTTATATTTATTAGAATTTAATTTACTTTTTTTATTTATAAAATATCTTGCATCTTGATGAAAAAATGTTACTTGGTTAGATTTTTGCAAATTAAAATATTTTTTTGCAATTTGTGTTGTGTATTTATCTATTTCTACAACATCTATATGAATATTTTTAAATTTTTCAAATTTTGTTGATTCAACACTTTGCTTGGTATTTTTATTAATATCAGATAGAACACTGTTTAAAAAAATTCCTCCCGCATTTCCAAGAATTAATATATTTTGTTTTAGTTCCTTTAAAATATAAAAATCTAAAAAAATTTTATGATAATGATTATTATAAATTTTAGGTTCAAGATTTAATTCTTTTGAAGAATATGCCCCTTTTTTATTATTTGTTTTAAGAAATCTTATAATTTGTCCTTCATTTGTTTTTTCTTCAACAACACTTAAATATTGATATGGAGAATTAGTTGAATAAATTGAATTTTGGATTATTTGTGCAGGATTTTTTTTATAATATATAATAAAAAAAAGACTTATTAAAATAAAAGATGTATATATCAATAATAAAGATTTTTTTAATTTATATTTTTTTTTTACAATACATATAAAAGCACATAGAAAAAGAATAAAACTTAAACCATAAAAAATTGTTTCTATTCCTAAAAATATAATCAAAATGAACCCACATAAAAATGTTCCTGTAATAGAACCTATAGTAGATATCGCATAAAATTTACCAACAGTAGACCCTATTTTATTTTCAGGTATTGATCTGTCAATAATGACATATTTTATCAAATAAGGAGAAACAATTCCAAGTAAAAAAGAAGGTATTGTAAACATAACGATGGCAACTATTATAGATAAATAATATATATTTATATCAATAGTTTCAGTAATAAATTTTAAAAATTGAAATTGAAAAACTGCAATTACTAATATATATAATCCTGCTATGAATATTATTAATGACAATCTATTTGCAGTAGGATTTTTATCTGATAATTTACCACCAAAATAATAACCAAAACTTAATGAAACCATTATTATTCCGATTACACTTGTCCAAACTATAAAATTTGAACTAAGAAAAGGAGTAATTATCCGCATTCCCGCTAATTCTAAAACCATTACTGACAGACCGCATAAAAAGGAAATTAATTCCATTTTTTCTCCTAATTCATAATTTAATTAAATTTAATATTTAAAGTTTATTCTCATTTTTTTTTAAACTTTTTCATACGTTTCATCAGAAATTGTATTTTTTATTTCCATTTGTTTTATTATTGCATTAACCAGTCCGGCGAATAAAGGATGTGGATATTCAGGTCTGGATTTAAACTCAGGATGAAATTGGCAAGCCACAAACCAGTCATTTTGTGGTAATTCTATCATTTCACATAACATACCATCCGGGGAAAGTCCTGAAAATACTAATCCTGCTTCTGATATTTGTTTTCTGTATTCATTATTTACTTCATATCTATGGCGGTGACGTTCATATATTATATCTGTTCCATATACTTTATGAGCTTTTGTACCTTTTTTAATATGACATTCAAATTGTCCCAATCTCATTGTTCCGCCATAACCTTCAACATTTTTTTGTTCTGTCATTAAATCTATTACAGGATATGGAGTATTTTCATTGAATTCCATTGAGTTTGCTTCTTTTAAACCAGCTACATTTCTGGCATATTCGATAACTGCACACTGCATTCCAAGACATAATCCTAAAAACGGTAAATTATTTTCTCTTGCATATCTTATAACATTTAACTTACCTTCAATACCTCTTATTCCGAATCCTCCGGGAACTACTAGTCCGTCAACGTCAGATAATGCTTCTTTTGCTTTTTCATAATCTATACAATCTTCAGAATTTATCCATTTTATATCTATTTGGGCATTTTGATTATACCCTGCATGTTTAAGTGATTCTACAACTGAAATATATGCATCAGATAATTTTGTATATTTTCCTGCTATAGCTATTCTAATTGTTCTTTGCGGATTTTTTATTTTATAAACTAAATTTTTCCAAGATTCTAGATCAGGTTTTACATCTTTCATAAATAATCTTTGTAAAACTACTGAAGCCATATTTTGTTCTTCAAGTGCTAAAGGAACCTCATATATACTTTTCATATCTCTGCATTCTATAATTGCATCTTTAGGAACTGAACAAAATAAAGCTAATTTTTCTTTTTCTTTTTTCGGTATTGGTTTTGCTGTTCTACAAACTAATATTTCAGGTTGTATTCCATAGCTTCTTAAATTTGTAACACTATGTTGAGACGGTTTTGTTTTTAATTCTCCGGATGTAGGAAGATATGGGAGAAGTGTTACATGTATCGAAAGACTATTTCCGAATCCTGTTTCAGAGCGAAATTGTCTTATTGCTTCGATAAAAGGTAAACTTTCTATATCACCAATTGTACCGCCGATTTCAGCTATTATAAAATCGGGTTTAAATTGTTGAGTTGCTTTTTTTATTCTTGATTTTATTTCATTTGTAATATGAGGAATTGTCTGTACGGTAGCTCCCAAATAATCCCCGTGGCGTTCTTTGTTAATTACCGTTTGATAGATACTGCCGGAAGTAACATTGTTAATTTTTCCGAGATTTGTATCCGTAAATCTTTCATAATGTCCTAAATCGAGGTCTGTTTCTGCTCCGTCATCTGTAACAAATACCTCTCCGTGTTGAAAAGGACTCATCGTTCCAGGATCTACATTTATATAAGGATCAAATTTTTGTATAACAACACTAAAACCTCTTGCTTTTAATAAGCGTCCTAATGAAGCTGCTACTATACCTTTACCCAATGATGATACAACACCGCCTGTTATGAAAATATATTTTGTACTCATAATTCCTCTACTGATAAATATCTAATTAATTTTTGGTACTCTAAAAAATCCATCTTCTTCAAATGGAGCATTTTTCATTAATTCTTCTTTTGTTTGTTCATATTTAACTACATCTTCACGCATTACATTATATACCGGTATTGCATGAGGCATTGGCTCTATCCCTGTTGTATCGACTTCATTCATCTGTTCCACATATTTTAAAATATCACCAAGTTGTTTTGTATATTGTTTTGTTTCTTCTTCGGTTAATTCTAATCTTGCTAATTTTGCTACATGTTTAACATCATCTGTTGTTATCATTTTTCCCTCCGGATACTTTTTAATATTTTATCATAAGTATATGCTAAATATTAATATTTTATATTTTGATTTATATTTTCCTTTTTATATTTTTCAAATTGTTCTTTGAATTTATTCATTTCAAAATCATTTGTAGGATTAAATTTTCTTGATTGTTGAGCATATTTTGCTGAATCATATAATTCATAGTTTATATTATTTTCTTTTGAAAATTGTTCTATATAATCCATTAACATATAAATGTGAGGTGAAATATTTCCCATATGTTTATTGGCAAATGTATATTCTATATCAACTATAATGCTTTTTATATCAATATTTTTTATTTTTGTAAGAAATTCTGATATTTCTTCTAAAGTATCATTGATTCCGGGGATTATAATATATTTAACTTTTACAAGATTTTGAGTATTTTCATTGAGATTTTTTCTGTAATGTTTTATGTTATCCCAAACATTATTTGATTTATCTACACGTTTTATTATTTTATATGTATCTTTTTCTGCACTGTCAGGAGAAACAACAACGGTTACCTTTCCTTTTTTCAATCCTTCTCTAATTGCACGGCTAAATTTTATTCCGGAAGAATGTATTCTTACTTTAGACCCTTGTTTAATAAAAAGATTTAATAAATTTTCAAATTCTTTTAAGATTGTAGGTTCTCCCCCCTGGAAGGTAATTTCTCCGTTATTTTTAAATTTTCCGATTTTTATTAATTCTTTTACCGCATTTAAAACATTATTTTTTGTTTTTGGTTTGCATCTTTGAACAGAACAATATATACAATTAGAATTACAATGACTCCAATGATCAAAATTAATAAAAGAGATGTAATCATCTTCATCCCAATCTTCTTCACGAAGATTATAACAACCCTCACAGAAAATTAAATCCTGAATTTTTTGATGTTTTCTGTGTTGTTTTTTTATTTCAAATAATTCATTCCAATTTATTTTATTATTCTCATATTTTTCTATAATCGGTAATTGTCCCTTGTTAAAATCTCTGGATAAACAGCATGCCTGAATTGAATCAACATTAATTGATATACCGTGTTCTATTAAGTGACAGCTTTTATATTTCATTTAAAATCCTTTTTTAAAAATTATACAATAAAAAACCTCCTTTGAAATGAGTGAGGTTTTTTATATTTTGATTTACTATTTTATCTTTTTTAATAATCCATTTTTCTTTAATTCATTATAAACAATATTTGAAATTTCCTCTGACATTGCTTCATGTGCCTTGCCGTGAACATGGCAGATATCATCGTATATTTCTTTTCTGTCGAATTGATTGTATAAATCGTGCAAATCGTAAATATAATCGTAGTTATGAATATTATTTCTAATTTGTTTGGTTAGATATATTACATTTTCATCAGAACCGTATATATTAAGTCCGTCTGTATTTTCAATAAAAGGTTGAAATATTCCTATAAATACTGGGTGTATAAAATATTTTGACGGCATAGTTATTGCAATATTTTTTGATTTCTCAAATGTGTCAAAATAATTATATATTATTTGTTCTTGCCAATCTTTATTTAAATAATGAACTTGCTTTTTTAATTTTTCCTTTTGTGTGATTATTGAATAATGTTCTTCCAGTATTCCAAATATAGCAGAGTATTTGATTAAACACTTCTTCCACTCCGGAATTTCTACATAAAATTGATTGTATGGATACCCAGGACGAGGATCTTCGCCAAATGGTTCAACCATCTCATTAAAACCATTATAAAATATAATAATATCAGGATGAAAATTTTGAAAATACTCAAGCAGCATGTGTAAATGCTGTCTGCTATTTCCGGAAAATATTGAAAAATTTGCTACAAATACTTTTTTATTTAATTTTTTTGACAATTTTTCCTGAATTAAATCACATAGGAAAGGGGCACCAAGTATTCCTGTTGAACCTCCAAAAAAGGCAACTTTTATATCGTTTTCTTTCAATTCTTTAAATATTGATTCATTTGGCTTATATCTTCTGTTGTACAAGTACGATTTTGATATAGGTTCTGATACATAAGATACATAAGGTGCTTGTATGTAATAATTGTCTCTTTCATAATGGGAAGAAAAACCTATCCCGAAACAAAAACGCAGTATCAAAACATCAATTATAAAAAACCATAACAAAATTTGAAATGTATAACTTAAAAATATATGAAATTTATTCATAGATATTCCTTCACGCTATTTTTCTAATTCACAATTAAATGCACACTTGCAATTTTCGATGCAAGTGCATTTTTCCCCGTTTTTTATTTTAATTGTCAGTATTGTTGTTTTATCACCATAAAGTGAAAATTTAACTTTGCCTATACGGTTTACTTTTATCAAACCTTTTATATCTGTAGGTTGAACATTTGCAGATTTATAAGTGTACTTATGAAAATATTTATCAGTATCATTTACAAGCAGAATTTTCTTTTCTTTAAATGCTTCTTTCTTAATTGTTATTTCGTTATTTGTAAACTGTGAAATTTTTATTATTTCAACATTAGGGAAAAGTTCTTGAAGTGATTTAGCCTGTAATGGAGTTTCAACAAACTTCTTGTTCTTTTCATCATAAGTAATTTCATAATATTTTAACCCGGCATTATCAACTCCGATAAGTTTACCGTCTTTAATAAATTCAAAGTTGGATTTTAGAGAAAAAGCAAGTTTATCATTTCCGAAATAATATTGTGAATAACTGCCTGAACCCTCTGTTGTTTTTTTTGTTAAAACTATTCTGTCATCAACCATGCCTATAGTAGTCCAAGTATTTGTTGAAGGCATATAAACTGCTTGATAATTATCATAAAGTCCTTCAATATCACATGCATTAGCAACACTTATAAAACAAACAGAAAAAATTATAATAGATAATTCTGTTAATATTTTTTTCATGCTAACTCCAATGAACAACTAAAACAAGCTAATTATAACATAGTGTTGATACATAAACAAATTTTTTACTCATAAGACTCATATAATTTAATCCAGTGTCGCAACCTTCCGCTTACTCATCTGAGCCGTAAAGTAGCTCACCTTTTAAAAACGCCACTCCAAAATTTTGTATCACATTCTGCAAACCTGTATAATTTTCTTCGGGAATCATCTATATTCAATTTCAGCAGTTTTAATTTTGAGTTCAATTTCATCCGTTAATTTATTCATTTTTTCCAAAAATAAACATTTTGGAGCAATATAATCAAATACAGATTCAAGTTCATAATTGCCATTTGCTTTTTGAATATAAATATGAACTTTATCATCTTTTTTAAACAAATGTAGAAAACATTCAGGTAGTTCATTATTATATAAATTTATATAGTTATTATTAGATATTTCATTAATAAAATTGTACAATTTAACTTTATTTATACCGTAATCAAAATCAAAGAAACAGGATTGATTGCCATTCTCAAATTTTATACATATAAGATAACTGCCTGTATTATCCTTTCTGGTTTCTTTTTGTTCAATATAATCTTTAAGGTTTTCTTTATCATACTGATCAGGTGTCTCATTTTCTTCCAATAAATCGGGATTGACAATTAAAGAAACTTTAAGATTTTCGCATACTTGGTTATTTAATTTTGGTTCAGGCATAATTTCGTCAGAAGAGTATAATTTTTTTGTTTCTATACTATAACTCCAATTTTTATCAAACCAATCATAAAACGACGGGTACGGGTTTAAAGTTGAATTATTTTCACATTTAAAATTATCAATAATTAAATTATAGTCATAAATTTCACCGATTTGTTTTTTGTTTTCCCAATATTTTTGAGTTTCTTTCTCTGTTTTAAAAAACTTTCTTTCAAAATTCCAACCGTATTCATCCGATGTTTTTTTGTAAGCACATTGAGAAAAATAATATTTTGTCTGTGGAATTATCAATCTAAAAATAATACTTAAAAATAATTTTAATATTTTAAATATTGTTAATACAGCTACAATTACAAAAGAAAAAACAGAAGCAAATATTTTCCATAACTTAACCATAAAAAATCCTCTTAATATAATAATTATACAACATTTCATATTTACATTATTAATAATGTACGAATTTTTGACACTTTATTTTTTTTGTTAACTGTTTTCGCATAAGAGAAGATAAAAAACTTGATTATAGCACATTTTTAAAATTTATTATAATATTGTAATTATGTTTGATTTTTTATTTGCAAAAAAAGAATATTTAAGTTGCGAATGGTTGGAATATGGTATTCTTTTTAATTATGACGGAATATTTCATTGTTGTGAATTTATTCACGGAAAAAATTATATTCCTGTAGCCGAAGTTAATCTTAACAACGATTACAATTTTAAAACTTTTTTTAAAGAAAAAGAAAAAGCCAGAAAAAATATACGAAAAGGGATTATACCTAAACGGTGTATAGGCTGTAATAAACCTAAAATTGGTGTGTGGAATAAAAAATTACAAATAAAAAATATTGCTATCAGTTCGGTTGCTAAATGTAACTGTGACTGTATTTATTGTCCTAATCACAGAATTAGGAAACAAGTTAATAATATCAAAGATGTACCCGTTTATAATTTTCTAAAAAACTGCATTGATAAGAAACTTATAAGCCCCGATTGCCATATAGAGTGGGGAGGGGGAGAACCTACCATTGCCGACGAATTTGATAAAATTTCTTATTTATTACTGAATAATCATCTTATAGGAGATTTTGGAGTACATTCTTCAGGAATTAAATATTCTGAAGTATTGGTAAAATATATAAAAGAATGGTCAAAAAAAGAATATCGATCAGTAATGGATAACTCGAAAAAAAGTCATGGAATTATTATATCAGTAGATTGCGGAAGTAGAGAACTTTATAAACAAATTAAAAGTTTTGATAATTTTGATAAGGTATGGGACAATATTGCCCGTTATTGTGAAGCTCAAGCTGATTATCAGTCTGATGTTAAGGTTAAATATATTGTTATTCCAAATCTTAATGACTCTATTGAAGAATTTGAAAAATTTTTAAAAAAAGCCATTGAATCAAAAGTTAAATGGGTTATTATTGATATTGAAAATCAATGGTTTAATAAAAATATTCATAACGAAGAAAAACTTAAACACTACATTGTAATTATTAAAAATATGGAAAAACTTTGTAAAAAATACGGACTAAAACAAACATATTATTCGTCATTTTGTTATTTGATTGACAAATATCATAATTTTTATGACTCGATTTAAATAATTTTTTAATGTATAATTAAAAAATAGGTAATTTTTGAGGTATACATGGCAACTGAAGTAGTGATGAATAATAAATTTGCATTTTCTTTTAAAAAAAATAATATTGATGAAATGTTTCATAATCTGACCGAGAATCCTGTCGGATGTGAAAAGAAAGATTTTAGGCTGATGATCAGCACAATATATCAGTTGGTAGAAGATGAATTCGCTTCAACTTTTCAAAATTCAAGTAATATTTTAAAAAATACAAAATTTTATATAATCAGAAACAACAAAACCATAGATGTATTTGTTACCCCGACTAATAATTTTGATTTTTATTTAAAATCAAAAGGGTCAATGTATAGATTTTCTTCCTGTTCAAATACAATAAATGAAAATGGTGAACAAGTTGAAAAAATAGGATATAAAGTTCCATTAGAGCTTATTTGGGATTATTTTTCCGGTTTTGATTCAATAATAGAAAATTCAAATATTACAGAATCATTTAAAATATTTAATATTTTAACTCAATTTGTCAAAAAACTTGTTGAGAAACTGTATTTTTTACCAAAAGTAAATAAAAGTGAAAAATTTTTCACCGTAACATATGAAATGTTTGCCATAAATAATCAAATTCAAGATTCTATAGATGAAGTATATACACTTGATTTTTCACAAATATCAGATATAAAAAACATTGCAGATACTTTGATTGAAGATTATTTAAATTATGTTATTTTTAAATTTTTAAAGTTTAAAGCATATAGATTTAAAGATATAATCTCATCAATATATTTTTTAAAACCAGCAAATAATAAAAGATATTTACGAACTTTGGACTTGGCAGATGCAATAAGTGAATGGCTTGATGAAATATACATAGGCAAGTATCCGGTAAGTCCTCAACTTGATATCAAAAAAATTGAAGAAGATAAATTTTTATTGACAATTTCCGTAAAATCCAATAACGAAAAATTAAATGAAAAAGAACCGCCAAGACAACTTCTTGATATATATGAAGATGGCATATACTGGGGGTATCAAAATACTTATTTAATAAGTATCGTTGAAAAACAATTAAATTATGCAATAAGATATTATAAAGATCTTGAAACATTATTTGAAGATGAAAAAAATTTAAAAATGTATTTATCATTAAATGATGTATATAAATTAATGATTCATACAGCATATTATTTAAATAAAGCAGGAATAAATATTAATTTCCCGCCGAATTTTGGTAATATTGTAGTACCGAGAGCTTCGATAAATGCAAAAATAAAAACTTCAAGAGAACAGGATGTAGCAGATATTCTTAACGGAAAAGGCGGTAACATAAGTTTATCAAGTATTTTTGATTTTTCATTTCAAGTGTCAATCGGTGATGAAAAAATTTCTGTTGAAGAATTTGAAAAGTTAGTTAAAAATGCAAATGGAATTATAGAATTTAAAAATAAATACATATTGATTGATCAAAATGAAGCACAAGCAATAATAAATAAATTAAAGAATCCGAAAATTGATAAAATTACGAGAATGGAAATGTTGCATGCGGCATTTTCAGGTCATTTAAACGAATATGAATTTGATTATGATGAAGCATTTGCAAATATAGTAAAAGATATAGGTAAGACAGTAGAGGTAACACCACCGGAAGGTTTAAAGGGAACGTTAAGACCATATCAAATGGGAGGATTAAAATGGCTATATACAAATACAACAAAAGGATTCGGATCTTGTATAGCAGATGATATGGGATTAGGTAAAACTATTCAGGTAATAAGTTTAATATTAAAGTTAAAAGAAGAAGGCAAATTAACAGCCCCTGTATTAGTTATTTGTCCGACAACCTTAATGGGGAATTGGTTAAAAGAATTAAATATGTTTGCTCCGTCAATAAAAGCGAGTGCATATCATGGGCCGGAAAGAAAGCTTGATCTGAAGGCAGATGTTTTAATTACTACTTTTGCTATACTCAGAATAGATATAGAAGAAGTTAAAAAAACTACTTGGGGTATGATTGTAGTTGATGAAGCTCAGAATATAAAAAATCCCGATACATCACAAACGGCAGCTGTTAAATCTTTAAAATCCGATATAAAGATAGCAATGACAGGTACTCCGGTTGAAAATAAATTAACTGAACTATGGAGTATATTTGATTTTATAAATAAAGGATATTTAGGTTCTATAAGAGATTTTCAAAAGTGTTATGCAATACCTATTGAAAGATTTAAGCAGTATGAGCAAGCAGATAAACTAAAATTATCAATCTCACCATTTGTTTTAAGAAGATTAAAAACAGATAAGACTATAATTGATGATTTACCGGAGAAAATGGTATTAGATGAATACTGTTATTTAACGAAATCACAGGCAGCATTGTATGAAAAGACATTAAATACTTTAATGGGAGATATATCGACACAAAAAGGAATCAACCGCCGAGGGGTCATCTTCAAACTTATAACGGCATTAAAGCAAATATGTAATCATCCGTTTCAGTATTTAAAATACGGAGAAATGACAAAGGATGTTTCAGGGAAAACCGAAAAGTTTATATCTCTTTTATCCCAAATTCTTGAAAATGATGAAAAAGTTATTGCATTTACACAATATAAAGAAATGGGCAACATATTATCAACTATTATTCAAAACGAATTGAATATAACTCCGTTATTTTTCCATGGTTCATTAAATACAAACCAAAGACAAAATATGTTGCAAGAATTTGAAACTAATCCGGATCAAAAAATAATGTTGCTTTCTTTAAAAGCAGGTGGTACAGGTTTAAATCTTACATCCGCTACAAATGTAATACATTATGATTTATGGTGGAATCCTGCGGTTGAAGAGCAAGCAACGGATAGAAGTTATCGTATAGGTCAAAATAAAAATGTAATGGTACACAGACTGGTAACAATAGGTACATTTGAAGAAAAAATAGATGAAATGATAAAGCAGAAGAAAGAACTTGTTAATCTTGCAGTATTTGAAGGTGAAAAAGTAATAACAGAACTTTCCGATGAAGAAATATATAATATTTTCTCTCTTGGTAATAGTTAATTAATATTCAATTTATGAACTATTATCGGAGTAACTATATCCCAAAATTTCCCTGATGGATGATCATAATGCGGAGGAGCCGTAAACTTTTTATCTTTATAATTTATTTTATAATCTTGAGGAGTTATTGTGGCAATATTAATCGAGTTTAGCTTTTTAAGTGTATCTTCATAAAAAGGATATTCAAAAAAGAACACTGCAAACTTTACATCTTTTCTCCAGTGCTGTTCTATTTCTTTCTTGCTTGCAATAATGTAATCAATAAGCAAGTCATCATAATACTTCTTTACAATATCATTTTCCATGATTTTCGGATATATTTGCTGGTTCATTAGAGCGTGGAAAAATACAACTTTATTGGAAAAGAAATTATGTTTTCTTTCAATAAAATTATTATTTTTATCTTTCTTATAAAATAAATAATAGCATTCCGGACAAAATACACAACAAGGAGTATAAATTCTATCATAATGTCCGGTGAAGAAAAAGTATATTACGTACTCCGGAGCTGATGGAATAATATCATAAAATTCTTGATGTCGTAATTGATAAAGCATGTGTTGAATTCCCCAACCACCTTGTGCACGATTATATATGGGATGCTTAGTAAGTTCTCCGAGGTGATATGATACTGTTTCATTTTCCTTAATATCAGAACCATATGTATATGAACAACCAAATAAAACAATCGGGGGTTTTTGTGAATGTATATTTTCAACTTTTCTGTACCCATTGTCTCTTCCAAAAATTAAAATATATGGATTAAAATCACTTGTTAAAATATCTTTATATTTATGGAAAGAATCTTTGATAGTGTCTTTTTTATTGTAATTATTGTTTAGATTATAAATAATTAAAAAGTTTGTTGT
>CANPZN010000050.1 GCA_947588785.1 Candidatus Gastranaerophilales bacterium | reverse complement strand
TCAATTGAAGAAGGTAAACCGAAATGGATGGATAAACAAGATTTAAGAGGCTGGATTAGTGCTGAATATTCTTTACTTCCTTCTTCTACTCATACTCGCTGTCAAAGAGAAAGAACAAAAATTTCAGGCAGAACACAGGAAATACAACGACTTATCGGAAGAAGTTTAAGATCTTGTGTTAATTTAGAAAAATTAGGTGATAATACTGTTACGATTGATGCTGATGTTATTCAGGCAGATGGTGGTACACGTTGTGCTTCAATCTGCGGAGGGTTTGTAGCTATGAATATTGCATTTAATAAATTAACACAGCAAGGTATTTTAACTGAAAATCCAATAATAGAACCGATTGCAGCTGTTTCAGTAGGTATTATTGACGGTGAAATAAAACTTGATTTAGATTATTCTGAAGACTCTAATGCACAGGTTGATTCTAATATTGTAATGACAAAATCTGGTAAAATTATTGAATTTCAAACAACTGCAGAAGGTGCTCCGTTTAATAAATTTCAATTAGATGAAATTTATAATATTGCAGATAAAGCTATTCAAAAGATTATTTCTTTATATTAAATTTGAGTATATTTTCAATCTCACTCTGTAACAAAATGCTATTTGATTAAATTTGTCAGAGAAAATTCGCTGTCTTGGGGTTTGTCAATTCGCTCGCTATCGCTGCATTTCATTTCAGCCCATTTTTACTCGGGTTCACTTCGTTTCACCCTTTCGCAAATTTTTCAATTTAACTAACTGGTATTTATTGATAATTTATAATATAATCTGAATATAATTTGACATAGAAGGTGAAAAATGGCTAAAGATTTAGATACAGTACCGATAGAGGTAATAATTTTAACAGCAGATCATGAAATAAAAGGAACTGTTCATGTTTCAAAGTACACAAAAACAAACAGAGAATTAACAGATTTGTTAAATGATAAAGAAAAACGTTTTCTTGCCGTTACTAATGCGGAAATAATTGAAAGAAAAAATAATACTCTGCCTCCCAGACGTTACAATTTCTTGGAAATTCATATTGATTGTATTATGATGGTTCATCCTTCAAGTCAGGTAGTTTTTAGAGAATCCGGCAAGGCACAAGAAGATATTGCAAGATTTAGAGAACTTAGAAATAAATTAAATCAAACTAAGCCTTTTTAAATATGAATAATTATAAAAATATATTGTTAATAAATTTTGGAGGAATAGGAGATGAAATCCTTTTTCTTCCCGTAATTCAATCTTTAAAAAAAAATTTCCCAGATTCTAAAATTACTCTTTGTTTGGAAAGTCGAAGTAAATCTTTTATTCGGCTTACAAAATTGATAGATGATTCTTTTTGTATTGATATTAAAACAAAAAATAAATATTCAGAAATGATGAAATTATATTTTAAGGCATTGTTTGGAAAATATGATTTGGTTATTTCGTCAGGAAGTAACCCTTTAATTGCGTTGTTGCTTTTTTTTACAGGAATTAAAACAAGAGTAGGTTATAAAACATGTTCGCTAAGTAAAAAATTACTAACATATGCCGTAGAGTTAAATAAAAATCAATATGCATCAATGATGTATTTTGACTTGGTTAAAGTTCTGACAAATGACGAGTTTGAATTGCCTGATATTGAGGTTAATAACTGTATAAAAGCGGAAAATTCAGTTCTTATACATCCCGGAGTTAGTAAAATAAGTGTTTCAAAAAATATAGTAAAAATTTTTGAGCCAAAAATATGGGCAGATTTGATAAAAAAACTTCTTAGCTGTGGTAAAAAAGTGTATCTCGCAGGTGGCCCCGATGATGAAAATTGTATTAATGAAATATTAACTGAATTACACGATGTTGATTTATCAAATTTTAATAATTTATACGGAAAAACAAAAAATATATATGATCTTGCAAAATTAATCAAAAGTTCTGAAATATTGATTTGTTCTGATTCAGCCCCAATGCATATCGGTGTTGCTACAGATACGAAAACAATTGCAATCTTCGGGCCGACAGATGAAAAAAAACTTTTACCAAAATCTGATAAATTTATTGCCGTTGTCAATAATACGAATTGTCGTCCTTGTTTATGGGATAAAAGACAAACAACATGCGATGAATTAAAATGTTTAAATATTGATTTAGAAAAAATTATTCATCTAATATAAAATTCTTTGTTTGAATTATAATTGTAATAAATTGATGATTAGGAGAGAAGAAGTGTTAAAAGATAAATATTTTCCTCAAGAAATAGAAAAAAAATGGCAAAAACATTGGGATGAAACAAAATTAAATAAAGTTTATAACGATAAAACCAAAGAAAAATATTATGTATTATCAATGCTCCCTTACCCTTCAGGAAAACTACATATGGGACATGTCAGAAATTATACAATATCTGATGTAATTGCACGTTATAAAAGAATGAACGGATATAATGTACTTCATCCTATGGGATGGGATAGTTTTGGTCTTCCTGCAGAAAATGCAGCTATTCAGCATGGAGCTAATCCTAAAAAATGGACTTTAGATAATATTGCATATATGAAACAACAACTAAAATCATTAGGATTAATGATAGATTGGGATAGGGAAGTCACTACATGTCTGCCTGAGTATTATAAATGGACTCAATACTTTTTTATTCAAATGTTTAAAAAAGGTTTGGCATATAAAAAAGAAGCAGCAGTTAACTGGTGCAACAATTGTGCTACTGTATTAGCCAATGAACAGGTTATTGATGGTAAATGTTGGAGATGTGACGGACAGGTTGAAAAAAAATACCTTTCACAATGGTTTCTTAAAATTACAGATTATGCGCAAGAATTACTTGATGATATTGAAAAATTAAAAGGGTGGCCCGACAGTGTTAAGATTATGCAAAAAAACTGGATTGATCGTTCAACTGGTGCTATTTTAAGGTTTAAAGTTAAAGAAATAGACGGATTAGAAGTTCCTGTTTATACAACTAGACCTGATACAGCTTATGGTATTACATATCTTGTTGTCGCACCCGAATATAAAGATATTGAAAAATTAACTACTCCTGAAAATAAAGAATCTGTTGAAGCATACAGGCAAAATGCAAGAAGAATGTCTGAAATTGAAAGATTATCAACTGAAAGAATTAAAACGGGAGTTCCGTTGGGTACTCATTTAATTAATCCGTTAAACGGTGAAGAATTCCCGATTTGGACTGCGGATTATGCATTGGCAGAATACGGCACAGGTGCTGTTATGGCAGTACCTGCTCATGATGAAAGAGATTTCGCATTTGCTAAAAAATATAATCTTCCGATAAAAATTGTTATACAAAACCCTGAAAATTCTTTAAGCGAATTAAAAGAGGCTTATGTTGATAGGGGTGTATTAGTAAATTCAGGTGATTGTAATGGGCTTGATAATGAAAAAGCTAAACAGGTTATAATAGATAAAGCAGTAAAAGGCGGATTCGGAGAAGCTAAAGTTCAATACAGACTTCGTGACTGGCTGATTTCAAGGCAAAGATACTGGGGAACTCCTATTCCTATTGTATACTGCCCAAAATGCGGAACAGTTCCTGTTGATGAAAAAGATCTGCCTGTATTACTTCCGGAAGATGTCGATTTTAGCGTAAAAGGTATGTCACCAGTTAAAACATCCGAAAGTTTTAAATACACAACATGCCCGATATGCGGAGGAAGAGCGGAGCGTGAAACGGATACTATGGATACTTTTATGTGTTCTAACTGGTATTTCTACCGTTATACAGACGCCAGAAACCAAAATGCTCCGTTTGATAAAGATATTCTTCACTACTGGGCTCCTATTGATCAGTATGTAGGCGGTATTGAACACGCTATATTACATTTATTATATTCAAGATTCTTTACAAAAGCCTTAAGAGATTTAGGAATAATTAATATAGATGAACCGTTTAAAAATCTTTTAACACAAGGTATGGTGTTAAAAGACGGTTCAAAAATGTCAAAATCAAAAGGAAATACAGTTGATCCTGATGAAATATTTGCTAATTATGGAGCAGATACGGCAAGATTATTTATTCTCTCAGATTCACCGCCAAACAGAGATTTTGACTGGTCTGATGCAGGTGTTGAAGGCTGTTATAAATTCTTAAACAGATTATGGAGATTATATGCCGATAATCAAAATAACATTAATTTGAACTATAATATGCCTGATGTAAAATCACTGTCTAAAGAAAATAACGACTTAGTTCGTGAAGTTCACATGACAATTAAAAAGGTTTCACAGGACATTGCCAATGAATTTCAATTTAATACAGTAATTTCAAAATACAGAGAATTTACTAATGTATTATATGATTATCTGGCTTCTAAAAAAGAACTAAACAGCGAAGATAAAGAAGTTCTAAGCTATGCATTAGTAACGTTCTTAAAGATGTTTGCTCCGGTACTTCCTCACATGTCTGAAGAAATATATGAAGGGCTTGGAGGTAGTGGTTCAGTTCATACACTTGAATGGCCGAAATATGATGAAGCTCTTGCAAAATCAAGTACAATAACTTTAGTTGTTCAAGTTAACGGGAAGGTTAAGGACAGAATTGAAGTTGACGCTGAACTTTCTAAGGAAGAACTTGAAAAAACGGCATTAAACAGTTTAAAAATAAAAGAATTAATTCAAGGAAAATCAATTGTAAAAGTTATTGTAGTACCCGGAAAACTGGTTAATATAGTAATTAAATAATTAAAGTATGAAAAGGCAGAAAATGTTTTCTGCCTTTTCTATATTATAATGCTGTTATGCCAAGTATACGGCAAAGTAAACCGACAGCATTCTCTTCACCCATAACATATATTCGCCCCCATTTATTATATCTTTTAACCAAAATGTAATGCATATCGTTACCATCTTGAATATCATCATAAATAAATTGTAAACGAAAACCAAGATTTTCTATAGGATTAAGATATTTTTTTAAATCTTTAATGTCATCATAAAGAGGTATTGCTGTTGTTCTATATAGTGCATATTTACTGCCTTTTCTTATTTTAAATAATTCCCATCCGTGCTTTAACTCACTTATTTCATCACAATTTTGAATAATATATTTGCTTTTATGTAAATTCGTATAATACAAACTGTATTTACCATTTTCATTAATTATAAAATAATCGCATCGGCATTCAATATTTGTTGTCTTTTTATCATAAATAAAACCTGTCGATATTTTGGTTATTGCATTATATATTGCATATTTTCCGTCTTTTTCCAATTTAAAAATATCATGGTAATTTAACGGCTCAATAGAATCAAATTCACATTCGATTATGTAATTTTTTAATCTGCCTGAAATATAATGAACTCCGTATTTATTATTTAAATTTACTATTATGTACTCATATCCGCCTTGTTTTGTTTGAATTACATCATCAAAATATCCTTTTAATTTACGAGCTTCAAAATCATATAATTGGTATTTGTTATCCTTTTTGACAATATAGTATCTTGTATTATTTATATATTTTATATCATCATAACTATCATTAAGTAATACTTCAATTTTTTGCTCAAGTCCGTCAAAAAACAATAAGCCATACTTATTTTGTTTTTTTACAATGTAGGTATCATCGTTTGAATAAAGAGTTTTCGTAATTAAATCATATTCTGTCGGTACTACTGTTCTATATCCACCCTGATACTTATCTATAATTCCGTATTTATTATTTCTTTTAATTATTGCAGGATAACAAAAGTTTTTACTATCGCAAATTATTTCATCATATTTTATCTCATCTTGTTTTTCGCTCGCTGAACCTGCATTGAAAATAATTATTTCATCGTATTTTATTTCATCTCGTTTTTCGCTTGCATAACCTGTATTGAAAATATTCAAAGCTATTAATAAAATAAAAAATATTAATCTGAATTTTTTCATAAATATTTACCTTTATATTAAAAGTATATCAGTAAATAATTAACCATTCAATAATATACAATAAAAATTTACAAATATTAAAAAAGACCGCATATTTTGTGCGGTCTTTTTTTTAAGAAAAATATATTATTCTTCAGGCTCAGTATATGTCATTTTGAATGCAATACCTGCACAAATACCTGCTAAAAGGTTTGCACCGATTGTAAACATAATTAAATTCCAAGGAGCAATACCTAATAGTCCAGCAGAAACAGCAACGGCAGGGTTAAATGCACCGGCGCATAAACTTCCGCCTACGGCAAAAGCTCCTGCTAAAACAGTAAAACCGATAGCTAAACCATAATAAGAATTACCTGCTGTATTTTTTGTTGTAGCAGTTTGCAGTACAACATAACATAATGCAAATGTAAATAGAAATTCAGCTAATAATAATCCTTTTAATCCGAAATTTGACGGTTCAAGTACAATGATTGATCCTTTTGCCATAAAAAAGAATACCATTACAGCAAGAATTCCGCCTAAAATTTGAGATATAACATAAGGAATAAATTGACTTCCGTCTAATGCTCCTCTTATCAAGGCTGCTAAAGAAACGGCAGGGTTATAGTGTCCCCCTGAAATATGTCCTCCCGCATATACCATAACCATTAATACAGAGCCAATTGCTAATGGTGCAATTACCCCATTTGCCCCTAAAAGCCCTGTGCAAGCTACGGTTAATACAAGAAAAAATGTTCCAATGAGTTCAACTAAGTATTTTTTTAAGTTTACTTTCATATTTTCTCCTTCTTTTTAAAAACCATACTTAGTTTATCATTTTTTTTTCAATCTGTAAATTTATAAGTAAAAATTTATCGTAAAATATTCTCGGTATGTGATAATTTAATCTAGTGTCGCAACATTACGCTTGCTCCTCGCAACCGTAAAGTTGCTCACCTTTTCAATACGCCACTCGCAAATTTTTACTCACACCTTCGGCTTATCGTAAAAATTTACTCGGACATTTTATGCTAAGTCTATGTATTTTCTTTTTTTACTCCGATGTTATTTATTAACGGAGTGAAAACTGATAATATTAATGCTCCGAAAAATCCTGCCCAGAATCCGTTTATTGTAAATCCTGGAGCTATTTTCCCGACTAATAAAAATAATAGAGCATTAATTATCAAACCAAAAATTCCTAGTGTCAGAAAGTTTAGCGGTAATGAAATCAATTGTACTAAAGGTCTGATAAATATATTTACCAATCCCATTATTACTACTACAATTAGTGCTGAAACAAAATTTGATATTGTTATCCCGGGTATAATCCAGGCAATAAAAATAATCAATAATGCAGAAAGTATCCATCTAACTATAAACATATTTTTTCTCCCTCCTTTTTTATTATTATTTATCCATTACCAAATAAATACATAATCACTGTAGATTTTTTATAGGATATAATAATATTTTATAAATTGGAATATTGATTTTTGCCTTTCTTCTCATTCAGTTCAAAAATAAAATTGCTCACTAAATTTTTTTCCTCCCTCCCCTACACACAGATCAAACACATTTTTTCTTCTTCTTTTTCTTATTACACTCTCTCAGTTGTGATTTTTAGGTTATTTGCAATAATTGATCCTCTGTCTATTAATTCAACTTGCAGATGATTTTCTTCTATTTTATTAAGTGTGTATTTTACTATTTCTAAAAGTTTTTCAGGTAAATTATTTTTATTTTCGTTATACCACATCATTTCAATATCGAATGCAAGATGTTTAACCCCAAAATTAATTGATTTTTCAATCCAAGCATTAATTTCTTCTTTTGTATCATTAACATCTGGAATTAAAATAAATTTTGTTTTTACGCTATCAGGGCGTTTTTGAACTGAAGCATATTTCTTTATGTTTTCCCAAACTTTATCATAGAAATCATAACGTTTTACTTTTATAAATGTCTCTTTTGTTCCTGAATCAACGGACACAACAATATTGACTCTGCCTTCTTCGATACCTTGAAGAATGATCGGACTAAATTTCGTTGCGTTTGTCAGAACTCTTATATTAATCATGCCTTTATCAATAAACAATTTTATAAGATCATCAAATTCAGGTGCAACAGATGGTTCTCCGCCAGCTATGGTTATATGTCCCCCGGATTTTAAATATCCTTTTTCTGCCAGATCTTTTATAACAGGATATACATTATATTGTGTTTGATGAGGTCTGTCTGCATCATTTAACCAACAATATATACAATGCTCATTACATATTGTCCAATTATTAAAATTAATATATGATATATAATCTTTGTTATCCCATTCTTTTTCTTGTAAATATATACAACCTTTGCATTCTTCTACAATTTTTCCTTTTTTCATTTGATCTCTGTATTTTTGTTTTATTTTGAAAAATTCTTTCCAATTTAGAATTTCTCCGTTATAATTTTCAATTAATTTTTTATAACCTTTATCAGTTGGTGGGATTCTACAACAAAAATTTATGCTGTCTGTAAAAAAATCCATCCCATGTTCGATTAAATCACAACTTATATATTTTTTTTTCTTATTAAAAATAAACATAATTTTACCCTGATATTATTTTTTTTATTTCATTTATGTCTGCATTTAAGTAGAAATTAATAAATTTATTAATTTCTAAAATTTTTTCATTTAAATCTGTATATAATTCATTTTCTGTCAGTTTTGATAATTCCGTTGGTTTAAAAAATGTAATTTTATATTCATTTTCATTTACTTCGTGAAGATCTATAGATTCCGCCTCCTCAAATAAGTTTAATGCTGTTTCTATAATTTCTTCATTTACATTTAATGCATTTGATAATCGTTTTAGCTCTAATCTACCTTGTAAGTTGGAAACGGCATATTTGAGCATTCCTGATAGCGTAGTAAGAAATGCATTTGTGTTTATTTCATGTATATTAAAATTCATTAAATGAATTATTTTCGCTTTAGCTTTATATATTATATTTATAAATTGTTCTGTTGATATTGGACATTCAAAAAACATTAATTGTTCTTTTTCTTCCGTCAGATCAAATTCGTTTGTTATAAAATTTTTAGTATTTATGTTATTTTCAATTTCTTTTTGTAATTTGGGTGATTTTATGAAAACTGTTGTTGTTTTTTTTGTTGAATTTATAAAGTTAATTACTTGATTTAATATATTTTTTTTATTTCTGTGATCAAGTATTTTTATTTCAAAATTTTCATGGTCTTCATTATTTATGAATTCACCTTGTAAATCATTTATAATGTATTGAATAGTTGTATTACCGTTAAATTCATTTTTTCTCGGACAAAATAATATATTAAACTTAGAATTTTGAGCTAAATTTAGATTATTACAATTCCATTTTATACATTCAATATTATTTGTGTCGTTTTTTGAAGCAAATAATTTAATATGATTTCCATTAGTTCCCATTTGCATGGAATGATTTAAAGTTAAATCATTCATAATAAATAAAGGAGGCGGGTTCGCACTCCCAAATGGTTGTAATTTATTTATTATATCAATTGTATTAAGATTTATTTCTTGAGGATCGATTATCATATCTGCTTCTAAAGTTATTTTAGAAAAATCTATATCTTGAGTAAATTCATCAATAGTTTTGTTTAATAAATTTTTAAAATCCTGAAATTTTATTTTTGTATTATCAAAAGAGAATCCTGCTGCCATTTTATGACCGCCAAAACCTTCAAAGATGTCTTTGTGCTGTGACAATATGTTGTGTATATTTATACCTTGTATGCTTCTGCAAGAACATCTTATTATATTTGGGTTGTTATTATCCTTTGTCATTAAAAACGCAGGAACATTATATGTTTCTACCAGTTTTGAGCATACAATACCTATAATTCCTATATGCCAATTCTCATTATAAAGTATTATACTTTTTTTATTATATGATTTTTCTTTTTCATACATTGATTTTGCTTGTTCGTATGTTTCATCACAAAGATCTTGGCGTTGTAAATTTAATTTATTTAATTTTTCAATCGACTCATCAATTTCAATGTCGTTATTAGAAATAAGTGTTGTAATCGCTGATGAAGCAGATTCGAGTCTGCCTGCGGCATTAAGCCTTGGTACTATTCCAAATGCAATTGTCTCTGAGGTTATATTATCCGTATTCTCAATTCCCATTGATTTTATTATTTTTTGAATACCTTTATGTTTACCACGTTTTATTAATTCTATTCCCATTGCGGCAATGCTTCTGTTTTCACCAATTAATTCGACAACATCACCAATAGTACCAATAGCAGCTATTGGCAGTATTTCATGAACAAAATCTTTTTTATTATATATTTCTAATAATTTACAAGCTAATTTAAATGCAACACCTGCTCCGGATAAATAATTTAGACTTTCCAATTCTTCAATAGGTAAATCAGACACTAATGAATTTTCTGCTTTTGGATTTAGAATAGCAAATGCTTCAGGTAATATTTCCGGCGGTTCATGATGGTCTGTAATTATAATATCTGTTTTGAAACCTTTTGCAAAATTTACCTCGGTAACATTCGATATCCCGCAATCGACGGTTATTATCAGCTTGGATTTCTTTTTTGATATTATTTGTATAAGTGCTTTTGTATTAAGTCCGTGACTTTCGGTATCTCTATCCGGAAGATAAAAATTAACATTTGCACCAACTTCTTTTAACGTTTTATATAATATAGCTGTTGATGTTATTCCATCTGCGTCAAAATCACCGTAAATTGTAATATTTTCTTTATTATCAATTGCAGTTTTAATCCTACTTATGCATTTTGGCATATCAATAAAATTATCTGCAGATGAAAAATGTCCTTTTGTCGGATTTAGAAAATCATGTATTTTTTTTTCTGTATTAATTCCCCTGTTAGAAAGTAATACTGCCAAAACCCTATTATTTCCGCAAAGTGCAAGAAATTCATTATCAATATTTTGTTCTTTAGTTTTCCATATTTTGCGGATTGACATTTTGCGTATTATTCTTTCCCTTGATTATGATCATTGTCGGAATCATCATAGAAATTTTCATCTTCTAATTCTTTTTTTAATTCCTCAACGTCTTTATCTTCTTTTATTTTGTCAATAACTATTTTTGCCATTTCTTTTGCAAGCATTTTTTGAGTTTCGGCAGGTGAATTTTGTAACATATTAATTGCCGCACGAACTGTTCGATCTATGTCATACCACCTTGAATTCGCTCTTGAATCCATACCTTCTTCTACTGCTTCTATTATTTCATTTACATCAGTATATTCACTAAATGCCAGATTATGTTCTACTATAATTTTAATAAGATTTAATGCTACTTTTATTTGTGTTTCATCATCTGATGCTTCTAATGTCTTCATTGAACGAGATAATATCGGATCTTTATCATACCATCTTCTTTGTCTATTGTTAAATTCTTCCGTCATATATTAAAACCTCTCTTTACTAACCGTTTTTAAATTTTACTCCATATTCTGCGTTAGGATAATTCCAAGTAATATTTTTTTTCTCACAAGCTATTTTACAAGCTCCGCATTCAAGACAATTTTCATATCTGATTGTCATGGTCTTTTTTATGTCATTCCATTCATATACATTTGCAGGACAAATATATGTACAATATCTGTTTTTACAATGTATACAAACATCATTATCTATTGTTAGGTGACTGTCTTTATCTTTATTATATTTTAATGTTGCTAATTTATCATCAATATTCATTTTTTTAAACATTTCTCCATTGCAAATACAGCAAGAGGAATTGAAGCAGAAATTCCTTTGCTTTTTATAAATTTATTTAAAAATTTTCTATATTTTTCCTGTTTTGGGATTCCGTCGGCTGAAGTTAACAAATCAAAAAATTCGCATGCTAATTCGGGATATAAAGAAGTTATTGTATTTATATTTTTTCTTATTTTATCTATTGTATTTTTATGTGTTTCTAAATCTTTTAATACAATGGTGTCTTTTAATTTTTTGTAATACCTGCTTAAAACCGAGGCTGAATAATCTCCTAGATTGATAGCTTCTATCGCAGTTTCTGCTGCAATTTTTCCGCTTAGCATTGCCAGATTTGTTCCTTCAAAATGGATATTGTTTACTAGCATTGCCGCATCTCCTGCAATTAATACTCTATTGTCATATAGTTTCGGTATGCTGTTATATCCGCCTTCCGGAATTAAATGGGCACTGTATTCAATTAGTTTTCCGTCTTTTATATATTGCACTATTGTAGGATGTTCTTTTAAATCCTCAAGCAGTTCATATGGTGATATATTATTCTTTTTTAATTCATCTAAACTTGCAGAAAATCCTATTGATACAGTTTCTTTATTAGTGTACATAAATCCTAAAGCCATTATATTCTTTAAAGGGCCGCCTAATATCTTGCAGGCACATCCCTCTTCATTTTCAATGTTAAATCTGTCTTCAAGTCTTTCTTTCGGTAGTTTTATAACTTCTTTTACACTTAATGATACATCTTTATCTTTAATTTCATTCCTCAAACCTATTTGTTTGGCAAGTAGAGAATTAACACCATCTGCGATTATAACCATATTGGAATAATATTTTTCTTGTTCTGTTATAATTCCTGAAATTTTTCCGTTTTCAATTAAAAGTTCTTTTACAAGAGTTTTTGGAGCAAAATAAGCTCCCTCTTTGATAGCTTGTTCAACACACCATCTGTCCCATTTTGATCGGTTAACGGTAAATGCTTTATATGCACCTTTTGATGCATATTTATATCCAAATTGTGTTGAGTTATAATCTGTCAATAAAAATATTTTTTGCTCGGTTATTGAACGTTCTAATGGTGCTGTTTCCCAAAAATTAGGAAATATTTCCGCTGTTTGTTTTGCATATATTGTTCCGCCGAATATATTTTTTTCACCGGCAAAATCGGCTCTGTCTGTGAGTAAAACCTCTTTTCCTGCTCTCGCCAGTGTTATTGCGGCACTAACTCCGGCAGGTCCCGCACCAATTATAATTACATCTATTTTATTATTTTCCATATTTACCCTATTTAATTTAGTGTTGTACTTCGCCGCTTGCTCTCTTCAAATTGCTCATGTCGACCGTTAGTATGCAAATGCTGTCATTACTTTGGCACTTAAATACCTGACATATGCCAGACCTGAATTTCGCTAACGTCCATTATTGTGAAATTTTCTCGGACAAATTATTATACTATTTTTTTTGTATATCTTTCAAGAATTATATTTATTGTAAAATAAATTAAACTTTTATAAAATAATAGGTGGACTTAATTATATGAAATATTTTTTATTATTGTTTTTTTTAATTTTTATTTATATTCTTCCTGCTTTTTCTCTGGATGTAGTTTATCCTTCTCAAAATAAAACAGTTATAAATGCACCTTCTACATTTATATTTGGAAATACGGATATTGGTTCATCCTTAACAATAAATTCTACTCCCGTAAAAATATGGAATGAAGGTATTTTTGTTCATGTTGTTCCGCTGCACTATGGTGAAAATATTATTAACATTAAATCTCAAAAAAATGGAAAAAAAGAAGAGGTAATATACAGTATAACACGTAAGAAATATTCCTCATCTGTAGGTAATAAACCAATAAAGTATATTTCAAATCCTAAAGATACATATTTGTATACTAAAACGATCAAGGATAATTCTACAATAAGGGAAAAACCATCATCTTCTTCAAAACGTGTTATTGATATTCCTAAAGGAGTAGTTCTTTATTTGGCGGGACAATTCGGTGATTATTATAAAATTGATGAAATTGGTGATTCTGAATTTTGGATTCATAAATCAAATATAGAAGAACCAATAGTTTTGTCAAAAAAAATGTATTCTCTTGTATCTAAAACAGATAATTCGTCAGATGAACTATATGATTATACAAAAATATATACTTCTCATCCCGTAATGTATACTGCAAATCAAATTGATAAAAATATAAAATTAACATTATACGGTACTGAATATAAAGATCAAGAAAATTTACTAAATAATCTGGAATTTATCTTTGAAACGGATTCTCCTGTTCTCGGCTATGAAGGTTATTATGTAGAAGATAATAAATTTTTGTTTAAACGTGCAAAATTAAAAAAAGATTTTGATATTGAGAATCCGTTGAAAGGTATCAAAATATTTATAGATGCCGGTCATGGCGGAAAAGAAAAAGGTGCAATCGGG
>CANPZN010000049.1 GCA_947588785.1 Candidatus Gastranaerophilales bacterium | reverse complement strand
GGTTTAAAATTGGATTAGCTTCAAGACAAATATAAATAAGTTAAACCTAACTTTAAAGGTGCCGCTGCACCGAAGCAGAGAATATTAGGATGAGCTGAACGACAAACGAAGTGTAGTGAAGCACTAGTCCGAAGAAAGGAAAATTCAAGAGAGCGAAATTTGCGAAAGGGTGCCAATAGAGCCGGTTTAAAGTTGAATTAATTCAAGACAAATATAAATAAGTTAAACCTAACTTTAAAGGTGCCGCTGCACTGAAGCAGAGAATATTAGGACGAGCTGAACGACAAACGAAGTGTAGTGAAGCACTAGTCCGAAGAAAGAAAAATTCAAGACCGCAAACCCAAGCTTGCGATACAAGATTAAATTTAAGCATATCGGATTGTATGTTTAATGAAATACTGTTTTACTTGAAAACGTTAGGTTTCGATGTCTGGTAAAATTGAAAATAAAAAGAGGTGTATATACACCTCTTTTTATTTTTTAATAATATAAATTATGAAATTCTTTGGAACATATAACCTATACCTCTTGCAGTAAGGATTAATTCAGGATTTGCAGGATCTGTTTCTAATTTTGAACGTAATCTTGAAATGTGAACATCAACTACACGAGTATCTATTCTATGATCCGGCGGATAAGACCAAACATGTTGGAGAATTTCATTTCTGGAATATGCTTGTCCTGAATTATTAACTAATAACTCAAGCAGACTAAATTCCATGCCTGTAAGTCTGATTCTTTCATTTTTTCTGAATACTTGCCTTCTAGCGGTATCTATTCTTATATTACCGGTAGTAATAACATTTTTAGCTACTTTACTTGTAGGAGCAACAACTTCTTTTGTATTAGTTCTTCTTAAAACAGCTTTAACTCTTGCTTCTAGTTCTTTGGGGCTGAAAGGTTTTATGACATAGTCATCAGCACCGAGTTCAAGACCTGTAATTCTTTCTGAGACATCGCCCAAAGCTGTAAGAATAATAATAGGTACATCAGAAGTTCTTCTTATTTCTCTTGTAACACCATAACCATCGATTTTAGGCATCATAACATCGAGTACTATTAAATCAGGATTATGTTTATTAAATTCGGCAATAGCTTCTTCACCATCTGTTGCAGTAATGATATCATAACCAATCATGCTTAAACGGGCTTCAAGGATTCTTCTGATACTTGCTTCATCATCTGCAACAAGAATTTTTTGATGAGAATCTTGTTCGGCTTGCAGTTCATTATTATCTGTCATTTTTTTGGTATCTCCAATTAAAAAAATATTACCTTTATTAACATTATATTACAAAATATAAAAATTTCAAAATATTTCTTAAAAAAACAAAAAAAAAATTAATATATTTTTGTTAATAATTAATCTGTAATATTTGATTTTTTTATGATTTTATAGAATTATAAAACTATTATATAGATTGTATTTACAAAAGTTTTTTTGATTATAATATTAGAAATTTTTTGAACAATTTATATATTAGTTTTTATAAAATGGAATTGAGGGTTTTTATGAAATGAAAGATTTTTTATCCAGATATAAAAATCAAAATGAATTATTTGCGTATTTGTCAATTTCAATAGCTGTATTATTGTATGGAACTACATTAACTGCAACAAAAATATGTATGCAATATTATTCTACACCGCAGTTAATGGCTTTTAGGATGATTATTTCTGCTTTTTTATTTCTGCCCTTTATTTTTACTGTATATAAGAATATAAAAATTGAACGTAGAGATTTAAAATTAATTTTTTTAATGATGTTGTGTGAACCTTGTTTATATTTTATATTTGAAACAACCGCACTTAAATATACTACCTCTGGACAAGCAGGTGTTGTTAGTTCTTTAGAACCGGTTATTTTAGTTCTTGGTGCAAGAATAATATTAAAAGAAAAGTTTATGAAAATTGTTTATGCCGGTTTATTTATTTCAATAATTGGTTCAATATTATTAAGTATTTCATCAGATGTATCAGAAAGTGCACCTAATCCTTTACTTGGAAATTTTCTTGAATTAATTGCTATTATTCTTACTGATACTTGTGTTATAACAACAAAATATTTAATGGACAGATATCCTCCATTCTTTTTGGCAGGTATTTCCGTAATCGGAGGGGCAGTATTTTTTATAGTTCTTAATATATTTGTTCATGGTTCTTTTAATGTTGTAGTTAATACAAGTTTATTTTTAGTGATTTATTTAGGTATTCTTACTGTTGTTGCATATGCATTGTACAATTTTGCAATATGTACATTGTCTGCAAGTAAGTTTTCTCCTTTCTTATTTCTGTTACCTGTTGCAGCAGTATTTTTTGGTTGGTTTTTTCTTGGCGAAACATTCAATTTAAAACAATTTTTTGCTTGTTTATTAGTATTTTCCGGTATTTATATTTCTCAAATAAATAATAAAAAGAAATTGATTAAATTCTATAAAAAAATACCAATTTTTAGAAATTTGATTTTTAGGGTAAAAAAGTGATATGTTTATGATATAATCTATTGGAAGTTGATGAGGGATATAAATGCAAATAGGTATACCAAGAGCGTTATCGTATTATAGTTTTTTTCCGTTTTGGTACGGATTTTTCTCTGATTTGGGAATTGAGATTATTCTTTCGGATAAAACAACAAAACAAACAATGTCATTAGGTGCTTCATTAGTTGTGCCTGAAACATGTTTACCGGTTAAAGTATATGTAGGGCATATTTTGAATTTGTTAGATAAAGGTGTTGATAAAATTTTTGTTCCATCACTTCAGTCTATTTCGCCTAAAATATATAATTGTTCAAAAATTAGAGGACTGCCTGATTTAGTAAAAAGTGTTGTAAAAAAAGATTTTACAATTATTGATGCTACATTGGATAAATCTGAAAAAAATCAGGGGTTGTATTATTTTTTACTTGAAGCTGTTAAGCCTTTTGGCATTACTGATTTGTCAAGAATTAAAAAGGCTTCTAAAAATGCTTGGAAAGTCTATAATAATTTTCATGTTATGACAAGAAGCGGTGTTCCTTATTCTCAAGCGTTAAAATATGCACTTGAAAATAAAGTAATTATTTCTAATACTCAAAAAATGTATCCGATAAATGTTGCATTAATTGCACATGGATATAATCTTTATGATGAACGTGTTAGTATGAAAATATTTGAAAAATTAGAAAAGCTTGATGTCAAAACATATACCGCTGATCAACTCACTTTGGAGCAAATGAATGAAGGCTTAAATTCAATGCATTCACGTTTATATTGGGCTAATGAATATGAAATTACAGGTGCCGCAGCTCATTATATTCAAGATAAAAATATTGACGGAATAATAACAATTAATGCGTTTGGCTGTGGGCCTGATTCTATGATGTTAGAACGTATTTCCAGATATGCCAGAAAATTGAATAAACCGATTTTAAATCTTTCAATTGATGAACAAACCGGTGAGGCAGGTTTTGTAACAAGGTTAGAAGCTTTTGTTGATATGCTTTATAGAAAAAAAAGGTATGGAATAATTAATAAAATTAGTTTAAAACCTTTTACTGAAAATAAAGAAGTTGATATAAAGAATTATATTAATTAAAATTGTGTAACAGGTGAAGCGGAAAAACTATAAATGATTTTGTATTGTTAATCTAGTGTTGCAACCTTGTGCTTGCTGTCTTAAAATTTGCTGTCTTGAATTTTCCTCTCTTCGAAGAGTGTTTCACTGCACTTCGTTTGTCGTTCAGTTCGCCATCATATTCTCGGGTTCGGTGCAGCGGCACTTTAAAAATTTGGTTTTAACTTATATTATCTTTAAATTATTTTCCTGCAAACCAGTCCTCCTTTTGCTGTGCAAAATTCTGTTAATCCAACTTTAAACCGGCTCTGCCGGCATTCTATTGAAGATTCCTTCCTTATTGTGAAATCTTTTCGGACAGTTTAAAAATGTAATCAGAGTTTTTTCTTTTTTTTCCCCTCCCCCCACTGCAAGTTATTTTTTTATTCTCAAATATGCAAAAAAAAAGGAACGAATTTATTCGTTCCTTAAAAGTATATCTACCAAAATTATATTTGAGTTTGATTCCACATTGCTTCTCTAATTAATTTACTTTTTTGAGATTCTGCTGATAAAGCAACGTTATAAGGAGTGAAGATAAATACAGAATCGCCAATTTTTTGTTGGCTACCTGATAAAGCATGAGCAGCACCACATAAAAAATCAACAATTCTTAAAGATTGCTCTTTATCAAGAAAGTTAAGATTTAAAACAATAGTTTTTCTTTCTTTTAAATGTTTAACAATGCTAATAGAATCTTCATAAGAACGAGGTTCGCAAACAACTACTTCATATCCTCTGTAGTTAGGATGTGTAACTACTTTTGAGTTTTGTGACTTTTGTTCTTCTTGTGTTAGCATTGGTTTATATGCTAAATTATCTTGTACCGGATAATCTTCTCCGTTATTACTATCATCTATCATGGTAGCATAAATACCACCTTCTTTTCCTTCAAATCCGGATGTTAAAAAATCAATAATTGATTTAAATTTGTCTGCGACTGCCAATGTTCTTCCTCCTAATTATTATTCAAATAGTATTCTTCCTAGTCTTATGATGGTTGCACCTTCTTCCAGTGCTATTTTATAGTCTCTAGTCATTCCCATCGATATCTCTTTTAATTCTACTCCGTATTCAGATTGTAAGTCATCATTTATTTGTTTGATATTGTGAAATAAATAATGTAATTCTTCATCTGAACTGTTGATAGGTGCCATATTCATGACTCCTTTAACTTTTATTCCTTTTAGTTTAATTATTTCAGGAATAGCTTGCCTTATTTCCGAAGGAGAAAATCCTGATTTTTGTTCTTCTCCGGCATTGTTGATTTGAAGAAGTATTTTTTGAATTATCCCCTTTTTTTCGGCTTCTTGAGATATGATATCTGCTAATTTTACGCTATCTACTGAATGAATCAAATCAAACTTACCAACTGCCATTTTAACTTTATTTGTTTGAAGATGTCCTATAAGATGGAATCGGCTGTTCTTAATTATTTCATCAGGTAATTTATTGATTTTTTCAATAGCATCTTTGACTCTATTTTCTCCAAAATCACGTATCCCCATGTCGTAATATTGAATAATTTGTTTTTCATCAAAGTATTTTGTGACTGCGACTATTTTTACATTATAAGGTGCAATTTGTGTTTTGATTCTTTGATAATTTTCAAAAATTTTATTCATTGTATTGAAAATTCTCCTTCTTTTCAAAGCACAACATTATTATAATAAAAGTTTTTCAATAATACAACAAATTGTTTAATAAACAAAAAAATGAGTACTCATTGAATCCCCAATAACATGTAAACACGCATGATTACATGCTTACAACTGTTTTAAATTTTCTTAATATATTCAAGTGTTCTAAAGTAAATTTATAAAGATTTGAATAAGCAATGAATTAAAATTTATAAGTCAAGAAGTTTAAATTTAACAATTTTAACCTTGTAGTTAACAATCTAAATGCAGTGAAAGTGATTTATTAACAAAATTCTTGATTTTTTTGTAAAATTTTTTTACAATTTTAACTGCCGTGATATGTGATATGGTTAATTTGTATTTTGTGTGCAATTAGGTAAATCTATAAGTACAACGAGAGAATTATAATTAATGAATGAGCAATCCAAACAATATTTAAAAGAATTTTTACTTTATTTGGAAATTGAAAAAAATTTTTCAAAAAATACAATTGTTGCCTATAGTTCTGATTTATTAAGTTTTCTAATATGGCTGAATGATAGAAATATTGAGGATGTTAATTATAATACAATAAGAGAATATCTTTTATATATACAACAGTTTAACTATTCAAAAACGACTACAGCCAGAAAGATTGCTTCTTTAAGAACTTTTTACAGATACTTATATAGAGAGCGTATTATAGAATCTAACCCTGCGATAGGTATACATGCTCCAAAAAAAGGAAAAATGCTTCCTGAATTTTTAACTGAGAATGAAATAGAAAATATATTAAATAATATGAAAATTGATTCTCCTGCTGGGTATCGTAATAGAACTATTTTGGAACTTTTATATGCTACCGGAATGAGAGTTTCTGAATTAAGTAATTTAAATTTTGAAAATTTAAATTTAGAAGAAAACGAAATAAAAGTATTTGGAAAAGGTGCAAAAGAAAGAATAGTTTTAATTTCGACAAGAGCAAAAAAATTTTTGGAAAATTATATAAAAACTATTAGATATTTAATTTGTAAATCAGAAGTAACGAAACCTGAAAATCCTGTATTTATTAATAAATCAGGTTATAGGCTTCAAACACAAAGTGTACGTAAAGCTATAAATGATGTTGTGTTTCAGATAGAATTACCAAAGCATGTTACACCTCACGTTTTTAGACATAGTTTTGCTACAAAACTTTTGGAAAAAGGTGCAGATTTAAGAGTAGTTCAAGAACTTTTGGGACATAGCAGTATAAGTAATACTCAAATTTATACCCATGTTTCAACTGAAAGATTAAGACAATCTTATAATAGTTCACATCCGAGGGCAAATTAATATATAATAAATATGGTCTAGAAAATATAAAATATAAAGTATGTAAGGAATAATAGTTATGTTTGATGTAATAACAATTGGAAGTGCGACATTAGATGCTTTTATTGAAACAGATGCTGCCAGTATTGTTTCTGTTAGCTCTACTAATACAAAAAGAGAATATATGTCTTATCCTTATGGAGCAAAGATAGAAATAGATAATTTTGATTTTCAAACAGGCGGTGGTGGTATAAATACTGCAACAAATTTTGCTTATTTAGGATTAAAAACGTCTACTATAATTAAAATAGGTGACGAGATCCAGGGACATAATATAATGAAAACTCTGGAAAAATATAATGTTGATAGTTCAAATGTTGTTAAATCAAAAAATTATAAGACCGGCTTTTCTATTATATTAACAAGTTTTCAGGGCGATAGAACTGTTTTGGCACATAGAGGTGCTAATGCCCAGTTAGAAATTGATGATATAAATTTTGATGCTATTAAAAATTCAAAATGGCTATATATAGCTCCATTAAACGGTAATTCTACAAAAGTATTAGATAAAATTGCTGATTTCGCTGAAGAAAATAATATTAATATGGCTATAAATGTTGGTACAAGCAGCATAAAACAGGGTAAATCTTATCTGTATCAAATCCTAAAAACCGCTGAAGTCGTTATTTTAAATAAAGAAGAGGCTTCTATGCTTACGGGAATTGATGTTCGTCCTGATACAAAATTTGAAAAATATTCTTCTGATATCATTCATCCAGATATTATTAAGATGTTAAAAGAGATAAATAGTAAAAATCCGAAAATTACTATAATCACAGATGGAAAACATGGGGTTTATGCTTATGACGGCAAAAAATTTTATCAATGTGATGAATTTCCTGCCGATGTTGTTAGCACTTTAGGTGCAGGGGATGCTTTTTCTTCTACTTTTGTTGCTTCGTTAGAAAAAACAAAATGGGATATCGAAAAATCTTTATTGTATGCTTCTGTTACTGCAGCTTCTGTCGTTGAAAATTTTGGTGCTCAAGGTGGCTTCTTAACTTTTGACCAAATAAAAAATAAATTGAAACAAAATCCTTCTTTTAAAGTCAGATATTGTTAAATTAGATTTTTAGTCAAATAATTTTCTGTCAATTTCATCAAAATTTTTTATTATTTGTTTTACGCAAGGAATATTTTTGTATATTTCTTCACTTTCAATGGACGCAATTGCAATTATATATCCTATATCGGCATTTTTTGCCGAATTAATTCCCGATATTGCATCTTCAATTACTATACAATCTTTAGGAAGTATTCCTATATTTTTTGCTGCAATTTTATATATATCTGGGGCCGGTTTTCCGGGAATTTCCCCATTTGAATATACAATTTTTTCAACATCAAACCATTTTTCTAAATGAAATTCTTTTATATAAAATTCTACATTATCCCATTCAGACATTGTTGCTATTGTTCTTGGTATATTTCTTTCTTTTAAAAAATTTAAAAAAGTTTCTGCACCCGGAGCTAGAACAAAATTTTTTCTGTCTGCCAGACACATTTCTCTATACATTCTTTCTTTCTCTTGTGCGAGTTTTTCAATCATTTCTTTTGTCGGTTTTTTACCTATTGCATATTCAATGATATCTGCGTTTGTTCTGCCAAACATTTTATTTCTCATTTCTTCATCTGTAAATGAATAACCTCTTAATTGTTTGGAATAAATTCTCCAAGCCTCATAATGCATATGTGAATCAAAAAATAATGTTCCATTAAAATCAAAAATTATTCCCTTCATAATATTGTTTCTCTCTTACTAAATTTAATTACCTTTTAATTTTACATAAAAAAAGGAGAATTAATTATAATTCTCCTTTTTTGATTTCATATATTTTTTATTTATTTAGTTTTATCAAACATTTGTTTAATTCCGTCAACGGAACTTAAAATACCTGTAGCTTCATATGGCATATAAACAACTTTGTTATTTTGTCCGTTAGAAATATTTGCTAATGTTTCTAAGTATTTCATAGCTATTAAATATTGATCAGGTTTACCTTTATCGGCTAATGCACTAACAATCCTGCTTATAGCTTCTTTTTCCGCATCTGCCTCTATTATACGTGCTTGTGCAATACCTTCTGCTCTTAATATTTCAGATTGTTTTTCACCTTCTGCTTTATTAATTGCAGCCATTTTTTCACCTTCTGCCGTTAATATAGCTGATTTCTTTATACCTTCAGCTTCAAGTATTGTTGCACGTCTGTCTTGTTCAGCTTTCTTTTCTTTTTCCATTGCCTGTTGGATTGATGCAGGGGGAACAATATCTTGTAATTCTACACGATTTACTTTTACTCCCCATTTATCTGTAGCTTTATCTAATATTTCTCTTAACTTATCATTGATAATATCTCTTGATACCAATGTTTCATCTAATGCTAATTGTCCTACTAAGTTCCTCAAGTTTGTTTGGGTTAGTTTTTCTATAGCTTCCGGAAGATTTTCTATTGAATATAATGCTTTTCTTGCATCAATTATTTGAAAGTACAATAAAGCATTAATACTAATTGTAACGTTATCTTTTGTAATAACATTTTGACGGGGAAAATCATATACTGTTTCTCTTAAATCTATTCGTGTTGAATAATTAAGATCTGAATATGTTCTGCCGTCTATTGATTTTCGTTTATCAATCTTTAGCATAGGTCGTGGTGAATCAATAAATGGTGTTATCCAATGTAGCCCCGGAGCTAATGTTTGATGATATTGTCCTAACCTTTGTATAATTACTGCTTCTTGTTGTTCTACAATTATCATCCCTTTTAGTACATATAGTATTACACCTACTATAAGTATAAGAAAAAATATTGACATTTCTATCTCCTTTTATATTACTTTTTCTACATATAATATTAAACTGTCATTTCTTATAATTTTAACATCACTGCCTGCAGGAATTGTTTCTTTGCCTTTTTCTATGCGTGCTTCCCATCTTTCTTCGTAGATAGTAACACTACCTTCATTTTCGCTTATTGGTTCAATTGTTTTTACTATTTTCCCTATATATTGTGAATTAAAATCTGTTTTTGTATCTTTTAATAATAAATTAGTTAAAAATGGCTTGATAAAAATTATTGATAAAAGTGATGTAATTAAAAATATTGTTAATAATGCTATCCAACTACCCCAAAAAATTGATATTATTGCTGTTATAATTCCCGCAAATGCAAAATTAATGCAAAACATTGTTGGGGCAAATACTTCTATTATAATTGCAATAATTGAAATTATTGCATAAATCATCCAGAGTTCCATAAATATCCTTTCGCATAATTTATAATTTATTATATAATTTTTTCGGGATATGTCAAAAAAAATGGAAATTAAATTTCCATTTTTTTATTTTTTATTATTCTATTCTGTGATTTCAGATCCATCTGTTACAGGTGGTATAATGCTGTTTTTAATACTTTCTTTCATCTGTTTTATTGCATCTTCTTTTGCTTTTTCAGCCTGTTCTTTTAATACTTTTTTATTTTCCTCTTTATTTGAAAAGAAAGATTTTAATTTATTGGCAGCATTTGCACCTTTTTCTATATTCTGTTTCGTTTCCTCGTCTATAGACTCAGATATTACTTCTTTAGCCTTTTCTTTTGCTTTTTCTTTTACTTGAGTCTTTATTTCTTCCTTATCCATTGTGGTAAGATCTTTTATTTCTTCCGGAATTGCTGTTTCTTGCGGCAATGAATTTAAATAATTTTTAGCTTTTTCTAAATCAGAAGCAAGTGCCAGCCATTTAAATGATTTTACCAAAGTCAGCGGTTTTGCCGTATCTCCTCTTAAAATTACTTGAAATTTTGTTGCATTATTGTCTGATATGTTTTTCCCTAATGCCGGTATTTGTTTCATTTCATTATCCGTAACTTCTTCAGTGAATAAGAAAAATACTTTACCTAGTACTAGACTCATTCCCGGAGTCGCTTTGACTAAATTTACCGGATTTAACATTGAAAGTGGCCCTAAAGAATCAGACACTTGTGAACCTAATATACCTCTTAGTTTTATATCTATAGTATTTTTTAGTAAATCAAACTTACCAAAAATATATGTTCCCATGATATCTCCTGATGTAGTAATAGGATTAATTTGAGCATTTCCGTTGTTAAATGAAATATGTCCTTTTAATTCATTGTATTTGCTAGTATCAAAAGATAATAATGAGTTTAGTATTGTGCCTATTGTCGATTTGAAAAATGCTGATTCTCTTATGTTTTCAGCCATTATTAAATTCTCTAATTTCCCGAATGGCCCTAACTGACCATTTTTCATTGTGAAATTTACATCACCTTTTAATGACTTCATTTGTTCTTCATATGTTGAACCTTTTAACGATATATTAGTATCAAAATCCATAGTACCGGTTAATGTGTCTTTCATTGCTGCTGCATCAAGAAGTGTTTTCTCGACATCAAGACCATTTCCGATTAAATTAGTTTTTATTAATCCGGAAATAAGATTCATTGATATATCACCTTTGACTTTTCCTTTAAATACAGATGTTAAAAGATTGTTCATATATAGTATATTGTCTGAAAGTGAAATTTTCCCGGTTGTATCATTAAGCGTGATATTTCCTGTTTTTATTTGTTTTATATCGAATGTTCCATCTTTTATTATTACCGGAATATTAGCTGTTGTTGAAACGGCATTTATATCTTTATTATTATTTGTTGGAGCCGGCATATATTTCATTGCCGCTTCCGATACTTTCAACAGATTATCAACATTTGTTATATTTGATAGTAAATTGATATTTTTAATAGTGAAATATTTTGAAGGATTTAAATCCGCATTAATATTTACGTTATAATCAGAACCGTTTGCAATTATGTTTTTTAGCGATAAATCAAGGTTTTTGCTTTCAAATTTTGCCATTACTTTTTCGATAGAAAGTAAAAGTTCCGGTATTGAAATATTTGAAATATCGAATTCACCTCTAATCCTTGGTGCAAAAAGATCACCAAAAATATACATTTGCCCTGTTGCATTTAAATTCGATTTAGGAAATGTATAAATAACGGCATTTAATGATTTTGGCATTTTTATTTTTATAACATTTATATTCGGATTTAATGTATTTAATTTTGTAATTGTTCCATCGATATTTATAACTTCTTCTAATGTGGTTATCATATTTTCAGGATTTTTAGGATCCGGAACCTTTGTTTCTATATAAAAACCAGTATCCTTTATTTTTAATTTATCACCTTTAAAATCGATTACTGCTTTAATTATAGTATCTTTATCCAATACATTTTTTATATCAATAGGAGTAATATAATTAGTTTTGTTTGCCTTTATTGTTAAATTAAGACTTTGTTTCGTTTTATCACCATTTATATTAATATTAAATGGTAATTTCCCGCTTGCTTTAATAAAATTTTCTAAATCTTTACCGCATAACTGCTTGAGATCTTTTGTAATAAGATCCCCATCCGCATTGATTTTAAAAATTGGATTTTTTAAATATTCTTTTATTTCTCCTGTTAATTTGACTATTGTTGAATTATTAATTTTAATTTGTGAAGGCTCTATTGTAATATCCTTTTCCCCAATATTAATAATGAATCTTTCGCAGGTAATGTTAGCACCATTCATAGACAAATTAAAATCGGAATTATTTAATTGACCTGTAAATTTATTGAAATCAGATTTAAAATTAGCTGATAATATATTGTTCAAATAATTAATATTATTAACCTTATCTGTTAATGATAAATTGTTCAATGTTATATTTAAATCCGCAATTGCATTTTTAAGTTCACCTTTTATTGCGGCATTAAGGTTAATAAATCCTGAATTTACATTATAAGTTTTATTTATTTCAGAAGGAAGAAACATTGTAAATACTTTTTTTAGGGGCATTTGTTCCATAAAAACATTTATATCGGCAATTGATTTTTCATCAATTGTTCCGTCTACTTTAAATATAGTTTCAGCTATTTCAACAGTTGTATCTATAAATTTTAATATGCTGTTATCCAGAGAAATTATTGAATTAATTTTTGCTAAATTTTGTTTTGTTATTGTATTTCTTATAATACAATCTTTTAATTTTATGCTGCCTGTTGAATTTAATTTTTTAAAATCGGTTTTAATGTAAGTATCTGCGATAAAGAACCCATCACCTTTTATTGCATTAAGTTCGTGTTTTATGTGAAGAGAATCAAGAGTTGCTTTTGCTAATGTTATTACATCATCTATATATATTTCATTTGATTTTATTTTCATATCAAGTGCAGGATGTTTTGAATAATTTAAAATTCCGTCCAGTGAAATATTTTCTTTTTCTGTAATATTTAAACTTGATTGAATATCTGCTTTTGTTCCGCTTGTTTTTATATGAATATTGCTGTCAGGTAATTGAACGCCTGATATATTCATATTAAAATTATCAATATTTATGTAACCGTTTGATGTAATTAAATTATCATTTTTCCTTATTTTTAACTTTGTGTCTATATTTGTTTTTAAATTATATGCCATGTACATGGACACAGGGTTAACAAAATGTATTTCTGTTCTTTGGGCTTTGTCATCTTCTTCGTCCAATTTTGTCGGTTGAGGAATTATTGAATCAATATTTATATTTGCATTGATTTGTTTTTCTTCATTAAGATATAACTCAGCATCTGTTTTTATTGAAGCGGTTTTACCATTTCTGTATCCAAGATTTAATTCATCACCTTTTAATTTTAGATAATTCCCTGTTTTGAGATCATTAATATATGCGATGTAATTAATTAAACTAATTTTAGGTATATTTATTTTTATTAATTCAGGATTAATTATAGGTTTTGAGGCAGATTGTAAATTTTCTTCTATATTTTCTTCTTTTTTATTTAGTATTTCCTCGAATGCATCAACTACCTTAAACGATTTTCCATTTTCTATATCTAATTTTAATGTAGGATTAGTTATATCTGCTTTTGATAATTTAACTGTTAAGAATAATAAATGAGGTAGAGAAATCCTTGCAAGTATATTATCGGCATTAAATAAACTTGAATTATCAGGTAAAGTAACTGAAATATTATCAGCATTAATTCCGGCAGAGAGCAGGGGCGTAACTGAAACTTGGGCATTCTCAAAATCGAGATTTAAATTAGCTTGTTCTTTTACTATTTTTTGTATTTCAGGCTTAAACTTATTAATATCTATAGCTTTGGCTCCGAATATGATTCCAAAGTATAGCACTAATAATATGCTAATAAATGTTATTCCTATGATTTTAAAAAAAAGTTTCATATTTACTTTCTCCTACCTTCGTTATGTTGGTTTTTTATATATTATAGATTATTTTTAATTCGGTTTATAAGTTCAATAATTTTTTCCCCGTATGTGTATTTAATTAAATTCAGTGTTACACTTTGCCTCAGACTTTTTGAATTTCCATTTCTCCTGCTTCACTTCGCTAAGTATAAAAATTCATTGATTTTGTCTATTGACTCAATAATTCACTTGGTATCTGGCAAGCAGTTCATTTTCTGTGTATGGAGCTTATTCTACTACTCAGTTCTTACCTACTTTGGTTCACTAGCTTTTTCTCGACTTTTCCTCCCCCCCCCTACGGAAAATTTTAAAATAGAATATTTTATAATTATAAATCAAGTAAAAGATCTAAATTATTAATTTTAATTTATGTTAAGAGTAGAAAAAGGATATAGAATAGAGGGGAAAAAGAAACGAAAAAGAGGAACGAAAAGTTCCTCAAAAAAGATACGAAAATAAGAAATAG
>CANPZN010000048.1 GCA_947588785.1 Candidatus Gastranaerophilales bacterium | reverse complement strand
ACGGAAATACTAAAACCGATGAAAATAAGTATAAATAAAGGGATACAACTATATATACTCAACTTAACAAAAGTTAACAAATTATAAAAATAAGAGAAATAAAAATATGGAAAACAAATAAGCAAGATAAAAATATTATTTATCTTGTTTTAGTTCTGCTTGAAATGTTTCAACAATTTCTCTCCAAGATTCAATTACGGTATCTTCAGAGCTAAGAGCTTCTTTTGAAATACCTGCATGATGAATTAAAGGAAGTAAATCTTTTTCTTTTATTTTTATTGCCGAATTTATATCGTCATCTGTATCGTTGCAAATAAAAATACCATTTCCTTCTTTATCAGTTTCATATCCAATAATAGTTATTTCATGCCCGCCATCGACTTTGTTTTCAGAATCGAAATGAGTATAACCTATTATAACATTTTGGTTTAACTCTAATGATTTAATAATATGTTGTTTTATTTCATTTAATTGACAATTATAACCCTTTAGTTTTCCATTTTCATCAAGATTTTGATATATTACAGATATTTTAGGAGTTTCAAATATAATTTGTTCTCCAAATGTTTTTTCAAAGTCGGTTAAGCCATGGTTATCGGAATTAAATTCTCCTGTTCTTTCATCATTTAAAGAATTATAAGTATGTTGTGAACATAAATTCAATATTGCTGATTGAATTAGTACATCAATACAAGATCTTTCTCCGGGATCTTTATATGATGATTGTACTCTTGCACGAATTATTGCGTTTCTATCCGGTTGAATTTTAACATCTAATTTCTTGCCTGATTTTGAAATATTTGTATCGGTATTGAAATTTCTCAATAACCATAATCCTGCGGCAGGGCCATCTGCAAATTCTGAAAGATCAATTTTTTTTGTTACACAATAATCATTACTGCTTAATCCTTCTACAAAACGGACAAATTCAGCAGGTTTTTTGCTTGCCAAATTGAATTCCATGCTTGTTGCGACACAAGATGATGATACAACGTTATATGCTTCTTGTGGCAATGGTTCTCCGGTTGCTTTTTCTATTTCATTTGCTATGTTTTGTGGAATATCTCCAAATTTTTGTGTAATAGAAAAAGGATTATTTAATGCTTTTAATGTTTCTTTAAGTATTAATTGGTCAGATAATCCTTGTATTCTTGGTTTTGTTGTTATTTTATATAAATTTGAAAGAACAGTAGATCCGTCATTTGATGAATTATCATTTAAAATTCCTGTTTTTTCTAAATTTTTAAATAATTTTAGAGATTCATTATCTAATTTCGATTTTATTTCTTTTATTTGTTTTTTTTCAGATGGTATTGAATCTATATCTTTAATTTTTGCTGAAAAATGAGGTATATAAGATTGTAAGTTTTCACTTGTATATTTACTGATTGTATTATTTTTAGTATTATTTTTAACAAAAACATTATCATTTGCAATGTTTTTGTTTTTCATTTGAATCAATGGTGATTTGTAATTGATATTAGATACATTTAACATAAAAACTTATACCTTATAATTAAATAAAAACCATAAGTTTTTAAAATTGCTAAATTTTAATGTATTGTAACAAATTATATTTGATTTTTGCCTTCTTTTAAACCTCTGGCTCTATCATATAATTCGATCTTCATATTATAATATGAAGCTTTGTTTATAATATAGTTTATTAAATCCAAATAATAGAAAGAAATTGTAGAACGATTTACTTTATACCAAACATCTTCAATATCTACGGCAAGCCATCTGCCTCCAACTTCTCTTACGTTGTCTATCCAAGAATCAATTTCTTTTCTGTTATCATTTACATTTGGAATAATTATATATTTTGAAGTCATCATCCCATATTTTTCAGTATTTGCAGAAGCATATTTTTTCATATTCTCGAGAACTTTTTTATAAGCATTAACACGTTTTATTTTTTTATATGTTTTTTCACAACCAGAATCAATAGAAATAACTACATTTAATACACCACGTCTTATTGCTTCTTCAATTGCAGGTGAAAATTTTATTCCTGAAGAATGTATACGCATGTTTTTAAAACCATTTGCTGTTAATAATTTTATTAAGTCTTCAAATTCCGGGGCAACAGTAGGTTCTCCACCGCCAAATGAAACTTCTCCTCCTGGACGTAATATTTTATTTTCAATCATATACTTTACTACAGGTACTGCATCATATGGTTTTATTTTTTCAAAAATTTTTTTATTTTGTACTTCATAACAGTATGTACATTTACTATTACATAATACCCAATAATTAAATTGCAGAAAATTTATATAATCTTCATCATCCCACTCTTTTTCTTCTAAGAAGACACAACCCTTGCAATTTGGAGTCAAATTGCCTTTTCTATGTTCTTCTCTATATTTTCTTTTTTTATCAAATAAAGACTTCCAATCAATTTCTTCGCCGGCGTATTTATTTTTTAGAGTAATTTTGCCTCCGCCGGAATGACATGTAAAACAACAAGTTTCAAGTCTTGTATGTTCAAAATCCATTCCATGCTCTATATATCTGCAACTTAAGTATTTCACTTTAACTTTCCATATTCCTTACTAAATTCGTGATACAATCTTATGTATGTCCTCTTGATCCAATGTATTGTTTGCTTATCTGTTTTTTTCCCCATATTTTGATTTTTGTTATCAGACTGCCTGCCTTACATAGTCCTTATTGCAAAATTCTTTATGACATTATTTATATATTAAAGTATCATTTTCATTTAATCTAGTCAAGAATAATAACTGTAAAATTCTTGTCTTTGTTTTTTATTATATGTATAATACTTATATTCTTAGTTTAAGTTAAAAATAGAGTATAACACTACATTAGATAGGAATTAATTTTGAAATATACAAGTTGTATACATTTAGAGCATGGGATTACTTTTTTTTCTAATTCAGTACAAATTTGTTGTATAAGCTCACATCCGGGTGGCGGAAATATTATGCAAATAGCTAATTACCACGGAGAACCTGTTAATTGGGCTGAAATCTTTGAAAAGCGTAAATTAATGCGTGACGGCTTAAAAAAATCTATTATTCCTCAAAAATGTACCGGTTGTTATTATTTAAAAGATCAAGAATGGAATAGTGATAATTATTTTGATGAAGTTTTAATAGGACATTTTACTCATTGTAATTGTAATTGTATATATTGCTATACTGAAAAAGATAAAAAATTCTTTAATAATAATAAAACTTATAATATCTATCCTGTTATTAAAGATATGATTGATAAAGGAATTTTATCAAAAAAATCTACTATAACCTTTGGTGGAGGAGAACCTACAATTTTAAGCGAGTTTGAAGAACTTGTTTATTTGCTCTTAGATTATGATGTCTATAATATTAGAATTCACTCAGATGCAATTAAGTTCTCTCCTGCTATTGAAAAAGGTCTTCAACTTGGTAAAATTACTTTAATTACTTCTGTTGATTCAAGTTCTGAAAAAATCTATGAAAAAGTTAAAAATGTACCTTGTTTTAATAAAGTTTGGGAAAATCTTAAACATTATGCCGAAGCTAAAAATGGCTTAATTAGAACAAAATATGTTTTGATCCCGGGCGTAAATGATAATCTGAGAGAAGTTAAAAACTGGATGCAAATGACCTATGACTCAGGAATTAGAAATATTGCATTTGATATAGAGGATAATTGGTTTAAAGAAAATAGAAAAAAAATACCAAAATATATTTATGTAATTTTTGATTTTGTTAATAATTGTTTTAAACAATATGGTTTAGATAGCTGTGAATTATATGAAAGAGCTTCTAATCTTAAAATTGATAGAGATAATTCTTTTTAATGAGGCAATATATGCCGAAAAAACTTGAAAAATTTTTAAAATTAATTAACCATTTATTGAAAGGACATAAAAAATTTCTTAGTTGCCCTTGGCTTGAGCATGGTATTATTTTTGATCACGCTAAACATATTAGGGTCTGCTGTGAACAAAGTCATGAAGGTAAAGGAAGATATATACTGGATAGCAGTTTTAATGGATTATGGATTGATATTGATAAAATAATTTCAGAAAAAAATAAGCAAAAAAATCAAGTAAGACAAGGGGTTATTCCTTCTTGCTGTCAAGGATGTTTATTCTTAAAAGAAGATTACTGGGATAATGAAAACTATTTTGATAATATTCTATTAACTCATTGGTCAAACTGTAATACCCGTTGTATATATTGTCCGGCAATCAGAGATAATAATTTATCCGATGAAAATCATTATAATATTATACCTATTCTTTCACAATTGTTTGATAAACATTTAATATCAAAAAATGCAAGATTTTCTATAGCCGGAGGGGAATCAACTATTTATCCTGAATTTGATAAATTATTATATTTTTTAGTAGAATCCGGAATTTCAAATATAAATATTAATTCTTCAGGAATAAAATATTGTGACTCAATCGCTGAACTTATTTCAAAAAATCTTGCTGAAATAGTTATTTCACTGGATTGCAGTTCCGCTTTTATATATAAGAGTATAAAAGGAACAGATACATTTGATGTTGTTGTAAATAATATAAAAAGATATATTCAAGCTCAACAAATAAATGAAAATAGGGTGATAGTAAAGTTTATTATTTTAAAAGGAATTAACGATGGGATTAAAGATATATTAGAATGGTTTGTTTTTTGCAAAGATCTTGGAGTTAAGAAGTTTGCTGTTGATGTTGATATAGCATGGTATAATGAAATGAAAAACGATGTACCGGACTATGTAAAAGATATGTTAGTTTTTATATATAAGGTATGTAAATTAAATTCGGTTCATTTAGATTTCTACGACAGAGCTGATATGATATTTAAAAATTTTAAAAAATAATAAGAAAATACAAATTCGCGGGGCTTAAATGTTTGTATATAACGAGAAATATGTAAGTAAGAAAGAGGGTTTTTACTATAGCTGTCCTTGGATTGAACATGGCTTGGTCTTTTTTCAATATAAATTAACAAATTGTTGTCATTGCGGTCATTCAGGCGGCGGACATTCAATGATTTGCAATAATTTTATAGGAAAAAAAATTGATTGGGACAGAATATTTAAAGTCAAAGATATGTATAGACGTTTCCATAAAAAAGGAAAAATTAATCTTAGCTGTGTAGGTTGTAATTTTTTAAAAGAAGATGCTTGGGATAATGATAGATATATAAACCATTTATATATAAGCCATTGGACAAATTGTAATTCTAAGTGTATATATTGTTATGCAACTCAACATCCTGAATGTTTTAAAATTGATAAAATGTATTCAGTATTACCATACTTAAAAGAAATGTTTGAAATCGGACTTTTAAAACGTGATTCAGAAATTTCTTTTGGCGGAGGTGAACCTACACTTCTTGATGAATTTGAAGATATACTTCAATTCTTAATGGATAATTATTTTGTTCGCTGCAGAATTCATACTTCAGGAGTCAAATATAGCAGCGTTTTAGCAGAAGCAATTAATTCACTTCTGGCATATGTAGTTGTTTCTCTTGATGCCGGAAATAGTGAAACATTTCAAAAAATAAAACAAATTAATTGTTATGATAAAGTTAGAGAAAATATAAGAAAATATGCCTTAAAAACAATTTTTTCCGGTAGGGATTTAGTTAGTTCAAAATTTATCATTATTCCCGGAATTAATGATACAAAAGAGGAAATAAATAATTGGCTCATATCCAATAAAAAAGATGGATTATATGCTGCCGTTTTAGATATAGAAGAATTTTGGTATATAAAAAATAAAGATAATATACCTTCACATATATTTGATTTAATAAAATACGCCCAAAAGCGTGCTAAACAATTAAATATGTTTTTTCAATTATATGAACGTTTGCAAAATATGTTTTCTGATGTTAAAAATAAACAAAATAAATTTTCATATCCAATTGTAAAGGAAAAGTAATGTTCGTTTTAGATCATAGATGTATTACAAAAGATGAAAATATCTATTATAGCTGTGATTGGATTGAACATGGTCTTGTATTTTTTCCGTCAAAGATTGCTTTATGCTGTTTTACAGGTGAAGGCGAAAAATCTCATACTTTAATTCAAGATAATTTTAATGGAAATAATTTTAATATAGATAGAATAAATATAATAAGAAATAAATTTAGATATTTCCATAAGAAAGGTAAAATACATACTAATTGTATTAATTGTCCGAATTTGAAGTTAGAAGCCTGGGATGAGAGAAATTATATTGATTGTTTATATTTAAGTCATTGGATTAATTGTAATTCAAAATGTATATATTGTTATAGTATAAATCATCCTGAATCATTTTCAAACAATAGTTATAAAGTACTTGGCATAATAAAAAAACTTCTTAATGATGGTGTTTTAAAAAGAAATTCAAAAATATTATTTGGTGGCGGAGAACCGGCATTGCTTGATGAATTTGATGATTTAATCAGTTTTTTTATAGACAATGGATTTTTGGATATAAGAGTTCATTCGTCAGGAATTAAATACATTTCCTCACTCGAAAAAGGATTAAAAGAGGGAAAAATTCATCTTACTATTTCAGTGGATTCAGGTAGTAGTGAAGTATATCAACGAATAAAAAATATACCTTGTTATGAAATGGTTATTGAAAATATAAAACGTTATTCATCAAATAAAATGATTAATGGTGAATCGAATGTTAGTGCTAAATATATTATTATTCCAAGTATAAATGATTCAAAAGATGAAATTGAAAAATGGATTATGGCTAATAAAGAAGCGAATCTTTCTTTTACAATTCTTGATCTTGAAGAAAATTGGTTTTTAAAAAATAAAAATAAAATTCCTGAAAAAATATATGATTTACTGAAATATGCAAAGATGCGTTCAGAGGAATTAGGTACGCATTTTGAATTGTATGAGAGAATAAAAAGATTACTTGATTAAAGCCTGTATATTTTTAAATTGAGGGTGATTTGATGACTTTAACAGTTCAAAAATAACCATTTCTGTAGTAAGTATTTGAGCTCCTGCTTGAGTTAATCTTGTTAAAGCTGTTTGTTTATCATCCTCATTTCTTGAATCACAAGCTGATTTAACAATAAATACTTCATAGTTCATATTTAATAAAGCCAGTGCAGTTTGAAGTACACAAATATGTGTTTCAATTCCAAAGATAATAATTTGTTTTTTATTTTCATTTAATATAAATTGTTTAATTAATATTTCATTCATTGCATTAAATGAATTTTTTTCAACATATTTTGCATTGGGAAGATTAATTTTAATCTCATTAATTGTATATCCCAATCCTTTTGGGTATTGTTCTGAAATAATTACAGGTAAATTTAAAATTTCAGCAGCTTTTGATAAAATAATTGCATTTTTAACTATATTAGAATTTGATAGCATATTAACTAATTTTTCTTGTATGTCTATAATAAGAAACATACAGTTATCGTCATTAATTGTATTCATAATGATATCTTCTCCTTATTTATTATATAAATTTATTATATAATAATCTTATGGAATTATTAGAAGATATACTAAAAAATAATAGATGTTTAAAACTTATTTGTGCAGCAGGAAATGAAAACGTCAAGGAAGTTGAAAAACTTGTATATGTATATGCAATGGCAGGGTTCAATTTTTTTGATATATGTGCAAAACCTGATGTTATAAGAGCAGCAAGAAGCGGATTATTAAGAGCTGATAAACAGGGATATATTTGTGTTAGTGTGGGAATTACAGATGATATACATGTTTGTAAAGCTGTTATTAATTCAATAAAATGTAACAGTTGTAAAAAATGTATTAATGTATGTCCTCAGGATGCTATTTTCTTTGAAGATGATAAATATATTGTTGATGAAAAAAAATGTATAGGTTGTAATAAATGCATAGATAATTGTTCCGTAGACGCAATAATATCCGAACATAAATACAAAACACCGTATACAATGCTATTGCCATTATTATCAGAAAAAATAGATTGTGTGGAATTTCACTGTTCTTCTGAAAATATTGAATTGATACTTGAAAATTGGCAAAATATAATTTCAATATATAAAGGTCAAAAGGGAATTTGTTTAGATAGATCCAAATTAGGTGATGATAAAATAATAGAACTCTTAAATAAAATGATAAAGAATTGTAATGATAAAATTATAATTCAGGCAGACGGCAGACCAATGTCGGGAAGTAATGATGATTATAAATCTACACTACAAACAGTTGCTTTTGCGGAATTAATAAGGAATGCAAACTTACCTGTATATTTGCTTTTATCAGGCGGTACAAATTCAAAATCAACGAAATTAGCAAATGAAATGGATATTAATATTAATGGTGCTGCACTTGGAAGTTATGCAAGAAAAATTGTAAAGAATTATATAAATAATAATGATTTTTTTGAAAATTCCGAACTTCAACAAGAAGCAATAAACAAGGCAAAAATACTTGCAGATAATCTTAGAGAATATCTTGTTTAATATTTTGAAATTTCTTCTAAATATTTTTCAAGAGCTTTATATCCCAGATAGATTTCACTTGTAAGATTAACATATCTTGAAGCAACAAGAAATTTAAGTTCTTTGACCCTAATTTGTAAAATTTCATCAGAATCATGTCTTAAGTTTGGCTCTAAGGAAACAGACCATCTTTTAAGAAAAGATAATTCTTCATTAATTTGCTTAATAGTGGAACATTCAAGAGGATTAAAGTCATATTTAGCTAAAAGAGATTGTTCTTTTATTGTAATACGAGGCTGAACAACAGGGGTTCCGTATATTTTTTTAATTACCATATAGTTGTCTGCGATACGCCTATGACTATCAGGGACTTCACCTCTTGCCAGCATTGCGGACATACTAATAGAACTAAACTTATCATCATTGAAAGAAAGTGAACTTAAACTGGTACTTTCCAATAATAATTTATTGTTAATATTATTATTTAAATTAGTATTTAAAACCGAATTATTAATTGCCCTATCTCCCATATAGAAAATTTATACTAATATAATAATTCTTAGAAAATAATTTGTCATGACAAAATTGCATTTATTAAGAATTAATGTCAAATTTTTTACAATTTAAAACTCTTAATTTTTTTATTTTATAATTGTAATATGTTTAAGTATGATGTAATAATAGTTGGAGCCGGTCATGCCGGATGTGAGGCAGCAATTGCGTGTGCAAAATTGGGTGCAAAAACATTGTTAGCCTCTTTGAATTTGGATAATATAGCATTGATGCCTTGTAACCCGGCAATAGGCGGGCCGGCGAAATCTTGTTTGGTTAGAGAAATAGATGCTTTAGGCGGAATAATGGGAATTGCTGCAGATGCAACATATATGCAATTAAAAATGCTTAATTCTTCAAAAGGGCCTGCTGTCAGAGCTTTAAGAGCTCAATCTGATAAAAAAGAATATATGAGATTTGTGAGAAATTTATTGGAATCTGAAGAAAATCTTTTTCTAAAACAATGTACAATGACACAGCTTTTAGTCGAAAATGGCATTGTAAGCGGTTTATCGGATGAGTTTGGTCAAGAATATCATGCACCCTGTGTTATTCTTACGACAGGAACTTCTTTAGAAGCTCGTATATGGGTTGGACTTCAATATTTAGAATTTGGACGACTTGGTGAAGCAAGTGCTAAAGGACTTTCTCCTTCTCTTAAAAAATTAGGATTCACAATAGGCAGACTTAAAACAGGAACTCCGGCAAGAGTCGATTCAAGAACGATAGACTTCAATAAAATGGCAATTCAGCCCGGAGATGACGATCCTTCATTCTTTTCATTCCTCCCTGATCGTCCGATTAGAGAACAATTTCCTTGTTATTTGACAAGAACAACAGAAAAAACGCATGAAATTATAAGAAATAATCTTGATAAATCTCCAATGTATTCCGGGTTAATTCATGGTATTGGCCCAAGATATTGTCCTTCTATTGAAGATAAAGTAATTCGTTTTGCACATAACCCTTCACATCACATATTTATTGAACCCGAAGGAAAAAATACATATGAAATGTATGTACAAGGATTCTCTACAAGTTTACCTGCTCAAATTCAAATTCAAATGCTTCACTCATTGCCCGGTCTTGAAAATGTTCATGTTATGAAACCGGCTTATGCTGTTGAGTATGATTATTTACCGGCTGTTCAGTTGAATCATTCTTTAATGACTAAAAAAATTAAAGGTCTTTTTTGTGCAGGTCAAATCAATGGTACGTCAGGTTATGAAGAAGCTGCTGCTCAAGGACTTATTGCAGGCATGAATGCCATCAAATATCTTCAAAATAAAGATATGTTATCTCTGTCAAGAGAGTCTTCATATATAGGTACTTTAATTGATGACCTTGTAACGAAAGATATTAATGAACCATATAGAATGTTAACTTCAAGATCTGAATACAGATTACTTTTAAGACAGGATAATGCTGATGAACGTCTTACTAAAATAGGCTTTGAGTCAGGTTTAATTTCTCAGGAACGATATGATAATTTTATTTTAAAACAACAAAAAATTGAAGAAGAAATTAATCGTTTGTTAGTTGAAAAAATTTCTCCGTCTGAAAAAGTAAATAATATACTTGCTAAGTATGGTGAAAGTATAGATAAAGGTTTAAAACTCTCTGAACTATTAAAACGTCCTAATATTAATTACAAAATTTTGATGCAGGTTGATGAAAATAGTTTCAAAAAAAATCTCTCTCGTGATATTTATGAACAAGTAGAAATAAAAATTAAATATGAGGGTTATATTAAAAGGCAGTTACAACAAGTTAGTATGGCTGATAAACTTGAAAAAATAAAAATACCCGATGATATTGATTATTTAACAATAAATCATATTTCAACCGAAACAAGAGATAAACTTGCTAAAATCAGACCGGTTACATTAGGTCAGGCTTCAAGAATAGGAGGTGTTAAACCTGCTGATATTTCTGTTTTAATGGTTATGATAGAGTCTCATAAATTGAAAAAAAGATAATTAATTATTATATTTAAATTTTAAAACAATTATAGAGTCCTTTTCCGCACTGAAATCTTCACCTTTTTCAATATATGTTAACGGAGTACTTTTATATAAATTTTTCCCTGCGGATTGTAGACGATTTTCACCTTCATTTGGTTTTATTAATCCTTTTGAAGCAGCAATGACTTGAGAAAAACCGGGTACTTTTAATATATGTCCTGTAATAGTTACTCCTGCAGATTTTGCTATTGTTTTAAAATCTTTTGGATTTGAGGATCTCATTTTCGCAATTATATTTTTTTCAAAAATATATGTATTATCTTTATATATAATTTTAATAATTTTTACTTTGTAATATCCGTTTCTTTTTCCTCGTTTTGGAATTTTGTATTCTATTGGTATTAGTATTAATTTGTCACCTTTTTTTATATTAATATCTTTTGTTATATTGTAATTATCAAAAGATAATAAAGTTAATTCATGATTAATTTCTATATTTGAAGTATTTAAATCTTTTTCAGTAACAGTATATATACGATTAGGTATTGTTTGTGAAAATGCTTGATTTGAAGTATATAAAAAAAATATAATAACAAGATAGATAAATTTTTTCATGAATACCAAAACCTTTTAAAATATTATACTTTGATTCTAATTTACTTTTATAATCATAATTTTATTGAAATATATTGATTTATTGTGAATATAAATTAAGATATCTTAAATTATATCATATAGTTATGAAAATTTTGAAACGAAACTAAATTTTTTCTTGAATTGAAAAATTCTCGAATTAAAATATAAATATAGAGCGGTATCGTCTAGTGGTTAGGATCGCAGATTCTCATTCTGCTGACACGGGTTCAAATCCCGTTACCGCCGTTTCTCTTTCCCTTTGTATACGTTTTTATACTAAATCATATACAGCATCATATTTTTCATAATCATAAATATTTTGAGGATAATCAATAAAAATTATCAAGAAACAAAGTAAAAATTATATTTTTTCTATTTGTAAAGAAATATAATTTAATCAATATAGTAAAAGAGATAGTGATATTAAATCACTATCTCTTGTTATTAATATTAATCTAGTATTGCAATCGTAAAATTGCTTACCTTTTAAAAATGTTATTTATTACATAAAATGTCTGAACCAAATGTAGATTGAAGATAATCCTAATGAAATTAATACAACAACCATACCATATTTCATAAAACTTAAAAATGGAATTTTATATCCGTGTTTAGCCGCATTTTCAGATACAATAACATTAGCTGCTGCTCCTATAATTGTTAAATTACCTCCAAGACAAGCACCTAACGATAAACACCACCACATCGGCAGTACAAATTCTCTTCCTGTTTCTATTTCTATTGCAGAAATCATTGGTGCCATTGTTGCAGTATACGGAATATTATCAATTATTCCTGATAATATTCCGGAAGCCCATAAAATTACAAATGAAGCTATTTTCTGTGAACCCGCCGTAACATTTAATAACCATTCAGCCATTAATTTAATACCTCCGGCCGCTTCAAATGCTCCAATTATTACGAATAAGCCAATAAAGAAGAAAATAGTATTCCATTCAACTTCTTTAAATGTTTCTTCAGGTTTTTCAAATAATAATAATATGCTTGCACCTATAAAAGCAATAATACAAGTGGCTATATGAGTTATATCATGGGTAATAAACCCAAGTATTACTAATGCTAAAACAGTTATACTTCTTTTTAATAATGCATAATCTGTTATTGTCTGACTGTTATCAATGTTTTGAATACTTTTCATTTTTTCTTCGGTTGTAACAAGTTGATGTTTAAAACAACTATATAAAAATATTAAAACAGCAATCATTATTATAAAGCATATAATTGTTAATTCTAAAAGAAAATCCATGAATGAAAAATTAGCAGCACTGCCAATAATTATATTTGGCGGATCTCCAATTAATGTAGCCGTACCTCCAATATTAGAAGAAAAAACTTCTGTAATTAACAATGGAATTGGATTTAAATCCAGTTGTTTGGCAACAACAAAAGTAATTGGCATTATAAGAATTACTGTTGTTACGTTATCTAAAAATGCGGATAGAATAGCAGTAAAAAATGCCAATACAATCAAAACTAATAATGGTTTTCCTTTTGTCATTTTTAAAAGTTCTATCGCTACCCACTTAAATACTCCGCATCTTGTTGTAATATTTACTATTATCATCATTGAAACAAGTAAAAATATTACATTAAAATCAATAAAATTGATAAAATATTGTGTATTTAATCCTGCTTCAGTAGTTTTATCCTGGCTAACCAGCCCGGAAAAAACAACAACAGCTGCTCCTAGTAGTGCAATTGTAACTTTAGGTATTTTCTCAAGTGCAATAAAAAAATATGCGAGAATTAAAATAGCTGCAGAAATTACAATACTATGACTCTGCACTAATTCATATAAATGTTCCATGTCTTTCCTCACTTAGTGTCTATACTATCTGATTGTAACAAAAATATAATTTAATTGTAAATTTTAGTTAAAATTTATCAAGTTTAAAAAAAAAAATACGTTATTTTATATGTCATAAAAAATTGGAGTATTATATGGGTATTAACAACGTAAATTCTTCATCTATTGATTATGAAAAGTATTATTTAAAAAATGCAAGTAAATCTTCTGATATAGATAATGAGGATCAATCGATATTTGAAAAAGATTCGACTGATACTTTAGAAACAGAAACCTGCAAGGATGGTAAAGATGATGGTAAAATAGGTTTTTTTGAAGGGTTTAAATCATTTTGCAAAGGTGCAGTTAATAAAGTAAAGGAACAAGTCGGCGGTTTAGTTGATACCGTAAAAAAACATCCGATAAAGACATTAGCATCCGTAGCAGGAGTAGGTGCATTATGTGTACTTGGCGGATCTGTTGCTGTTGCAGGATTGTCAATAGTTGGTATCGGAACTGCGGTGGTGGGTGCAGCTAAAGGTGTCAAGGGTGTAGCCGAAGGAATAAAAGAAGCAGCTGAAGCAACTACCGATCAGGAAAAAAGAGAAGCACTGGAAAATATAGGTGGTGATAGTATATCTATTGCAGAAAATGCAGCAATGGGTGTTGCCAGTGGAGTAGCTGCTGCTAATGCAATAAATACAGTTAAAACTGGTTCTGTTGCTGCAATGGCCCAAAATTTGGATGATGCGGCAGAATCTGTCCTTAGAAATACTGATGATGCTGTATATGCCGCAACAGAAAATATAGACGATGCGGCAGGTGCACTTGCAAAAACTTCTCAAGAGGCTGCGGCTGCAGTTATAGAAAATGCGGATGATGCAATAAAAGCAGGTCATGAAATGGGACATTCGGTATTTCATGAGGGTAAATGGTATACATTTGATAAAACTGGTCAAGCGTGGCTTGAAGATACAAGTATTACAAGTAAAATGAAAGAAGTCGATGATTTTATAGCGGCTACTGCTGATAAAGCAGATGATGCGGCAGGTGCACTTGCAAAAACTTCTCAAGAGGCTGCGGCTGCAGTTATAGAAAATGCGGATGATGCAATAAA
>CANPZN010000047.1 GCA_947588785.1 Candidatus Gastranaerophilales bacterium | reverse complement strand
CCATACGGAGGTTTTATAGCTGTTTTAGATAAATATAAAAGACAATTACCCGGAAGAATTGTAGGAAGAACAATAGATTCTGACGGTAAGCAAGCATTTACATTAACATTACAAGCACGAGAACAACATATAAGAAGAGAAAAAGCAACAAGTAACATATGTTCAAATCAGGGATTAGCAATATTAAACAGTAGTGTATATATGTCATTAATGGGAAAAAGAGGTATGCAACAAGTCGCATATTTAAGCACAAAAAATGCCTCAATATTAGCTGAAAAATTGAGAAATAAAGGGTTTAAAATATTAAATAAAGACTTTTTTAATGAATTTGTATTAGAGGTAAATAATGCAGATTCATTTTTAAAGAAAATGAAAGAGAACAAAATACTGGCAGGATATAAATTAAATCAAAAACAAATTCTTGTCTGTACTACGGAAATAAATACAGTAGAAGAAATAAATAACTATATTGAAAAATCAATATAACAAAGGGAATTGTGCAATGGATTATTTTAAAAGACATACAGCTATAATTTCAATAGTATTTTTAATAATAATTTGTAGTGTTATGTACCTGTTAAATATCGGGAATTATCCATTAATTGATGTAAATGAAACAAAATATGTTTCAATAGCAAGAGACATGATCTATTCAAAAGATTGGGGAAATATCAAACTCAATGGTGAAAACTTTTTTGATTGTCCACCGTTAATATTTTGGATTATAAATACATCATTTTTAATTTTCGGGAAAATATCAACATTTACAGCGAGATTTCCATTTTCATTAACTGCACTTATAGGAATAATAATCTTATATTCATCGGTTGCCAAAATATTAACAAAATCCTTTGCATTTATAACATCATTAATAGCGGCAACAAGTTTAGGATTTCTTGTTTTTAGTCATATTGCAACCACAGATATAATATATACAGTAACAACAATGACAGCAATATTATGTACATATTTAATGATTTTGGGAGATCACAGTACAAAAAAAGAGATATTATGGTTTTTAGTATATTTGTTTATGTCCTTATCATTATTAACAGGAGGATTATTTGGAATTGCAATACCATTTATATCCATAATATTAATATATGTATTTTCCGGGAAATTAAAAGATGTATTTAAATTATCAAATATAATAACAGGACTCATTATAATACTAACAATTGCAACTCCTTGGTTCATAATAATGCTTCAAGAATATGGAATAAATTTTTTAAAAGGAGCAATATCCCCATATAACATAAGTAAATGCATAGGTATTAAACAATGTTTTTCAGTAATATCACTATTTTTAATAGGTTTTTTACCCTGGACATTTTCATTAATATGGGTATTAGGTTCAAGAATCAATGAAATAAGAAATTCCATAGTATTATATTTTAAAGATAATTCACAAGCAAAACTAAATGAGAAATGGAAATTATTAAGTAAAACAGATAAATTTTTATCTGTAAACACGATAGTATTGTTTACTTCATTAATATTTGCAATAAGCTTTGGGTCAAAAAATACATATTTAATATTATTTTTAATATTTCCATCTTCTTGTATTGCAGGATATTATTGGTATAACTATCTGTTTAGAGAAAAACATGATAAAAGTATATTTTTTGCAACACTAATTCCTAATTTATTATATATAATAAGTTCACTTGTTGCGGTATTAGGATATAATTTTATAGATATTCTTACAAGACAAGGATTTGATTATTTAATTATTCCTTTAGGTATAATATTATTTGTAATTCCATTACTTGGAATATTTGCTGTAATATTAAAATGGAGAAAAAGTACATTTATAGCAAATATAATATTAATGATAAGTTTATCATTTGTTTTAACTCCTGGAATATTTATGTTTATAGTAACAAATGGAGGAGAAGAATTAATTAAATTTGCTCAAATTGCAAATAATGAATCAAAAGAGTTAACAGCATATATACCATCAAAAAAATATAGTTTAATATATTATTATGAAGGAAAAATTAATTTTCATAATAAAAATGAAATAAATTGGCTAAAAGAATATATGCAAAATAATCCGGAAAGGTATATAATTACAGAAATAAAAACATTATGGGAAATAGAAGAAAATAAAATAAACTATTCACTTATAAATTCAGGGAAAAGATATTGTTTAATAAAACCATCACAAAAAATAAAGAAAAAGAATAAAGAACAAGAACCAAAAATAATAGTATATTAAAATGATAAAAAAAATAATAATAAAACTAATAAATATATATCAAATGATATCAAGGTATACACCAAAAGTATGCAGATTTTATCCTACTTGTTCAGAATACACAAAACAAGCAATAATAAAATATGGAATAATAAGAGGTGTATATTTGGGGATAAAAAGAATATTAAAATGCCACCCATTTCATCCTGGAGGATATGATCCTGTACCATAAAAATGTAACAAAATTAAATAAAATAAAAAAATAAGACAATTTTTTTTATGCATATAACTTAAAATAATGGGTAAGTTATATGATAAATAAAAAAAATTATAAAATAATAACAAATACAGAAATAAAAAATTATATGAATTTAGTTTGGGGGTTATAGATGTCAATAAATATAAGCTCTAAGCTAATTTCAAAATTAGGTTCTGAAAATTCAAAAATTCCATTAGCAGTAAAAGACATAGTAAATTGTAGTGGTTATGCTTACTATTCGTACGATGCCGGAGGCAAATTAGAGTGTAAAGACAGGTTAGTTGATGAAATAGGAACAGGAACAATATGGTTGTTCGGGATACCTGCGTATAAAAAATTAATAGATAAAACAATATATAAACTTGCGAAAATAAGTCCGGAAGTAGATATTAGAATATTAAAAAATAAAGATATATATCAATTAGCGAAAGCGAATGCTCCTACAAAAGAGATTTTTAATGATTTGCAAAATGTAGCTAAAAATACAAAACTAACAAAAGAACTTGCCATAATAAAATTTGGATTATCTCTTGGTTTGACAATGTTATCATATCTGGGTCTAACAAAATTTAAACAAAATATGACCAAAAAAAATATTGAAAAAGAATTTTTAAGAGATCAAGAAATAAATAAAGAGAAAACAAATATATTTTTCCCTGGAAAACCCGACAAAATATTTAGTGATTTTGAAGAAATATCAATAAAAGCCAGAAAAAATCCTTCATTCGGGAATGGATTAATAAAAAAAGTAGCCGAAGAATACATGCTAAATCCAATAAAGAATATGATGATATTAGATCTTGGAATATCAGGCCAGAGATTAGCTTCATCAAGAACAGAAGGTGAATTTAGAGAATATGCAATAAAAGAAGGGTCGTTTTTATTCTTTGTATATGGTGCAGGAGAATTTATAAAAAAAGGTATAAATAAATTTTCAGAAAAGATATTAAAATCACCAATAGAATTAGACGCAAAATTATTAAATTCCAAATTAATGGAAAGAATATTAAAAGAAGATGAAATAAAAAAAGAAATAAATAAATTTAAAGAGTTTCTGAAAAATAACAGAAAAGAAGAAGAAATATATGAATATCTAATAAAGAACCAAAATACAGCAATAGTAAAATCAGCCCAAATATCAGGAATAATAAATACAGTAAAAGATAAGTCAGGCAGAATACAAATAGATACAAGAAAATATATAGATATAAATGAAATAAGGAAACTTACAGAATCAATAGAAAAGATTATAGAATCAGGAGAAAAGAAAAATATAGAGAAATATTTAAATAAAATAAAAATGCTAAAAGCTGGATCGACTATAATAAATGTAGGAATATGTTGTTTAACATTAGGACACATAGTACCCAAATATATGTATAAAATCAGGGCAAATAATCAAAATGGCGATAAAGGATTTCATGTAAAAGAAGAATATGAAAAAGAACTTGCTAAAAAAAGTTTACAAAAGCCTTTAAAAAATTAAATATATATGATATAATAGGGGAGCAAGGAGTAAGGTAAATGATATCATCATATTTAACAATGCAGAATGCAATATTGGCTCAAAATACAATAACAAACAGAATGATGCAAAATACAGATAAAATGTTATCAATGGCAACTGCAGGGTATAGTCAACCGTTAAAACCATCATTTACTCAAGCAGCTGATTCATTAGAGCTTCAAAACAAAGCAGATGAAACAAAAATAACAGTATTGCAAAAATTAGCAGAATCCATAGAAGCAGGATTAGGAGCTAAAATAAAAAGATCTACACCAAAGTATGGCGGATTAACATACAAAGCATAAATTATTTTGTTATAAAAGAATCCTATGGTATAATAAAATTTACCTGAGAGGATTTTAGTATGAGAAAAACAGAAAAACCAATATCGTTAATTTTTTTATCAATAATAACGATATTTATAACAGTGTTACTATATTATTTAAGCATTCCTGTAAAAAATGATAAAACAGCAGATAAAAAGAAAAATTATCAAGATTATCTTGAATATAATGTAAAAGAACCGAAACGTACAGCTGAAAATATAAAGACAAATATAAGTTCAACGACATACGAAGAACAAAATTACAATGAAGAAAATAATAATGAAATTCAAAATTCTATAGAACAATATAATAAATATGAAAAAACAGAACAAACATATAATGAATTATTAGACAGATTAAAAGAATATCCGGAGCAAAGTACAAATTCTATAGAACAAATAGTAAACAGATTATTAGAATATAAAGGATATTATCCCAATACAGTAGAAGTTACATACGATTCAATAAATCAAGAGCGAGCAAAAACACAAGGAAGTTATATGATTGCTCAATTTGATTTTAAAACAGGTAAAATGATAATTTCAAAAGAAAAAATATATGAATTAGATATAAAAACAATTATAGCAATACTTGCCCATGAATTAGATCATTTTGAAAAACTTGCAGTTGTATGTAAATCAATGGGAGTAGAAAATTTTGCAAATTTTTTAAATGAAAATAAAATAAGCGAAATAGATAAAGAATTTTGGAAACAAGCAAGTGAGCAAACAAAAAATGAGGAAATTGACCCGCAATATTATAAAGAAGCCTTAGAAAGATTTATAAATCAAAACAGCATAGAATTAACGAGTTCATATTCCGACTTTTATCGTTTGGCGGAGAATATGCGAAATCCATTAGAAATCAGTGCCTATGAAGTATCTGATTATATATATGACTATTATAATATACCAAGAGAAGAAGGTCCATTAAGACAAATAACCAAACAATTTAACAATACAGATTGGGCAATATACCAAACAGCCAAAAATAATAGAATATTATCATCAGAAAGAATTGCATTATTCGATTACTTCTTTTCACAAGCAATAAAAAATAATTATCCTCAATACAATGAAATTTATGAAAAATGTATTAACGAGAAAAACGGTGATTTAAGTGAATTTTGGCTGGAATTTGAAAAGACATTGAGTAATTTTTATGGGAGAGGACAAATAAACAATGAAACATTAAATAAAATATTACAATTATTAAAAGCAACGGAACAAGAAGCAAAAAATGGTCTAACTGATATACAAGCGGCAAATGCAATAAAATATAAAGCAGAATTAATAAAATCGAATATTGTATATCCGAATGCATTAAAGAATATGAGGCATGCATTAGTAAGTTATTTAGAATTTACAAAAGAAAAGAATATAAATGATCCAAAAGGAGAACTTAATGCAATAATAGATTTAATATGTATTGATAATGAAATATATACAAATAATTCAAAACAAATATCATTGTATTATATAAAAATACCCGAGGAAATAAAAAAAAGATATAAAATAGATAATAAACATAAAAATTACTTATTTATATATAGAAATGAAGAATTTAAAAGAATGATAGCTGAAAAAAGCACCTTTATAAGTGAAGAAGAATATTTAAAAGAATTGATTGAAAAAAACCGATTAAATGTAAAAATTTAAATGCTTTTAATAATAATAAATTTATGTTTTAATTTTAATAATCAGGAATATCAACATGATAAAAATATTCAAAACTGAAGAAAATAAGAAATTGTCGAGATTAAGCATAAATGAAGCAGTATCAGGTTCATGGTTTAGTTTAATATCCCCGAATGACGAAGAGATAAAACAAGTATCATTGGTATTAGGCTTAGATGAAGATTTTTTACGTAATTCATTAGACTTAGATGAACGTTCAAGAATTGAAATAGAAGATGGTAATGTATTAATAATAACGAATTTACCGATAATGACAGAAGATGGATGTTTTGATACATTGCCGATGGGCATAATATATACTCCTACATCGATATTAACAGTGTGTTCAAAAGATAATAATATACTTGCCTCATTTAATGAAAACACAACCTATACATTTGATACAAAAAACAGAACAGAATTTATGTTAAAAATATTATATAGGTCAGTAAAGTTTTATTTAAAATATTTAGATATAATAAACAGAACAACCGAAAATATAGAAGTAGAATTACAGAAAGCAACAAATAATAAAGCACTATTTCAATTAATGGAAATACAAAAAACATTAGTATATTTTTCAACAGCATTAAAAGATAATGATATAGTACTGCAGAAAATAATGAGAATAACAAAACCTACAAATGTAAATTATATAAAAACCACGGAAGAAGATATAGATTTATTAGAGGATGTGATAATAGATACTCGCCAAGCAATTGAAATGGTAGATATGCACAGAATGATTTTAGAAGCAATGATGGAAGGTTTTGCATCGATAATAAATAATAACCTAAATCAAGTAATGAAATTTTTAGCTGCAATAACAATAATAATGTCAATACCAACAATGATAGGGGGCTTATGGGGAATGAACGTAAAAGTACCATATAGCCAAAATACATACGGTTTTTTAATAGTAGTAGCTTTATCAATAATAACATCAATTGCAGCAGTATTTTATTTCAGAAAAAAAGGAATGTTTTAAAGCAGGTGATATAGTTGAAAAGTAATTCTATTTTAATAATAACAAATGATATGGAAAAAGGGGAAAAAATATCCCAAAAGATACAGCTGTTAAGAGAGTGTGACAATATAAAAATAGTATCATATATAGAATCTATATCTATATTAAATTTAACTCAGCCCACATTAATAATTTTATATTGTAATAATTCAGATAATATAAAAATAGTAAAAGAAATAAGGAATTTGGAATCACTTAATAAAGTTCCCGTTATTTTTGTTTCAGATACATATTCAGAAAATATGTTATTATATGCATTTGATAATGGAATAGATGATTTTTTCTTTTTAGATAATCCTGATTCAATAATATTAATTAGGATATTTTTAACATTACAGAAATCAATTTTATACAGACAAATAGAAATCAATAATCAAATTTTATACGCAGGTGAATTTATAGAAAAAGATACCGGAATATATCTTAAAGACAAAGCCGATGTAGTATTCAGAAACTTTTTTAGCAGTTGTATAGAAGATAATACTGAAAATGCCATATTTTTGTACATAAAAGCAGTATCAAATGATCATAAGAGACCGGATATAAAAAAGATAGGAAAAACGATAAAAAATACATTAAGAGGCAACGATATAGTAGCATACGGGAAATATTCCGGATATTATATAATATTATATAACACAACATATAAAGGTGTAGAATCAGTAATAACAAGATTAAACACGAAATTAAACGGGATATGCAAAATATATGCAAATGCAGCAGAAATAACGGCATCTTTTGACGAAATGGAACCAATATTATATCAGAATATCAAACAGCAAATAGAGGAAAATATTGAATACAAGTATATTCAAGAAGTAAAAATAAATAATTATAAAGAGACTCTGGAAATAAAAGATGAAAATGGAAAAAATTTTAAAGACTTTAAAAAAGAATTTTTTACAAATATAGAAAAAATTATTACTCCGGCATTTTATCAAGTTAAAGTAACAAATGAAGACAAAATAGCAAATACAAAGATCCGATATGAAATAAATGAAGAAGAAAGTAAATTTATAATTAGCAAAGAAGGTCTTGAAAGTGAGTTAAACATCACATACCCTTCATATATAAAAATAATAATTGATATAAAACATATAGAACAAAATGGAATTACAAATATAAGAAGGTTAACCTATGACATTGAGGATTTTTCTGAAGAAATACTAAGTTCCATATTAACTGATATGATAGAAGAATTCGGAAATAAGAATGCACTAAACACAATATACACGGAAAAGATAAAATGATGAAAAAAATAAAGGATAAAATATTAATATCATCTTCAGCCAAAGGGACTATAAAAGAATCAGCAGAATTAGCATTAGAATTAGATACAGGACTTGAAATAAGTCGTTTACCGTTTTACAAGAACAAAGATACAAGTGAAAATGAAGTAATACAAGAGGTAAAAGAAGCATTAGAAGGATTTAATAACAGAATAACTTTACATGCGATGTTTTCAGATATTAATATATCAACACAGGATAAACAATTAAAAGAAATTGCCGAGAAAAGATGTATACAATCCTTTAATACTGGAAAAGCAATAAAAGCAGATACAATATTATATCATACCGGGAATAAAGGAACAAAACATTATGGTTCACAAGAGTTATTTAAAAGGAATTTCATATCATTTTGGAAAGAATTTATAAAAGAATTTGAAAGAAATGGGATAACAGCCGTAATAGAAAATGTATATGAAGAAATACCTGAATATTGTATAAAATTAATGGAAGGTGTAAATTCAGAGAATTTTAAACTTGCCTTAGATACAGGACACGTAAACTTATATACTAATATGAAAATAATAGATTGGATAAAAGAATATAACAAAAATTTATATCATATGCACATACATAATAATTATAAGTTAAATGATGATCATAGCAATTTAGAAAACGGAACAATAGATTACAAAGAAGTATTTACAAAATTAAGGCAACTAAATTTAAACCCGTCAATAGTGCTTGAAATGTTTACGGAAGAAGATATAAGAAAGAGCCTGGAATTTATAAAAACTAATGCTCTAATTTAATTTCTTTTAAACAATACAGCCTCTCCATTATTTTTAACTATTTCCTCAGCTACTTTTCGTCCAGTTTCTTCATTATAATCAACGCTCCAAGTACCAAGGAATAAAGGCTTATCGGAAGTAAAAGCATAAGCATAGACAATTAAACGTTCAGGATTTTGTTTATCCCATCCGACAGGGAAAATATCCCATAAATAATCTTTAAGTTCAATTTTTTTATTTTGACGCCACCAATAAATAATAGCTTCTCTGACAGCGGTTAATTTTTTTGAAGATTTAGATTTAAAATCATAAATAATAATATTAGTTTGCCAAGTAGTACTATCATTAGAACCTATTTTTTCTTTAAAAGCAATTTTAGATGAATCTTTAGAGAAATCAATTGGGAACAAAGTTTTAAATTGAAATTTTTGAGTATTTTCCATACCTACAGAAACAATAGGGGTTATTTGCTGTTGCATGACATTTGTATTTAAAAGTAAATCATAAGCATCATCTTTATTAGAAATAGGAATAAAATAAGCTGCAGAAGCAGTTTGCATAAATTCAGGATAGAAAAAAGATTTAGTATAAACCATTTTAGATTTATCTGGAGATAAAATTCCTTGAGAGACAGCAACTCTATTTGTTAATAATCTAGAAGTATCAATATTTCTTTGTCCCGGAGGCGTATTATATCGAATAACTCTGAAATGAGGATCAGGAAGAATAATATCATCTTCTTGATTAAAAACAGGTTGAGGAATTTTAAAATCGGCACGTTTTTTATCAGCCGCAATTTTATAATAATCATCCATAGTAATAGGCTGATTAGATTTATCAATATTATGATAATAAATTTTTTTTGTAGGAGGGAGATGAAACTTTTCTCTAAATTTTTCATTTAAAGTTCTATTATCAATATTTTGTTTAGGAGTATTATCATCTTGTTGATTAAGCGGTGAAGTTGATAAATAAAAAGGATCAGGGATTTCTTTTTGTTTTGCAAAAGATAAGTTATTAACAAAAATAATAAGAAAGAAAATATATGTTAATTTAAGCATTAAACCAAACCTTCTTTAACAGCTTGAATAGTAGCTTGAGTACGATTAGAAACATATAATTTTTGTAAAATACTATGAACATGAGACTTTGCTGTTGAAATAGTAATAACAAGTCTTTTAGCGATTTGAGAATTATTTAATCCTTCAACAATAAGAGCAAGAACCTCTAATTCTCTGCCTGTAAGGCCATAATCATTTTTAATTTGCTTATTAAATTGAGAATCATCAAAATTATTTGAAGAATTATCAAATTTTCTTACATTAGAAAGAACCAGCCTTGCTATTGCAGGATCGAGCCAAGCAGTACCTTCAGCGACAGCTTTAATAGCTGAAATCATTTGTTCTTCATTAGCTCCCTTCATAATATATCCATCTGCACCTGCAGCAAGAGAATCAAATACATCATCTTCACTTTCTCTTGAAGTAAATATCAATATTTTAATATCAGAATTAGATTTTTTGATTAATTGAGTAGCTTGAATACCATCAAGTTCCGGAAGCCCAATATCCATTAAAACGACATTTGGTTTTAAAGAAAGAGCAAGTTCAACAGCTTTTTTACCATTATCAACACTATCTATTAAATCAATATCATTAGTTTTTTCAAAAACTAATGAAAGCCCTAAACGAACCATTGGATGATCTTCTACAAGTAAAACTTTTAACTTTTCCATACAATATCCTTTTCAAAATCAAAAGCCGAATTTAAAAGTAAAAAGAAGAATTCACTACCTTTGCCTTTATCACTTTCTAACCAAATTTTTCCACCGTGAGCATCAATAATTTGTTTAGACAGATATAATCCCAAGCCGGTACTAATAGAACGTTTATCTTGAGTTCCCTGCGAGAAGCGTTTAAATAACTTAGGAATATCTTTTTTAAAAATACCCGCACCATTATCTTTAATAGAAACTCTTAAATCATTATCTTCAATTTTTGCATTTATATCAATATGACCATCATTTTGGGTATATTTGACTGCATTGCCAAGTAAATTAATAATCACTCTTCTTAATTCATTACGATCTGCAAAAATAAGTTTAGAATCAATATCTGCATAATTTTTAGAAATAGTTTGATTTTTTGCTTCACACAAAGGCATAATTTGATTAACACATTCTTCAATCAAATCACGAAAATTGAATTTTGTTTTAACAAGTTTTAATTTTCCTGATTCATATTTATAAACTTCCAACAATGTATTAATAAGCCCTAACATATCTTCACTACTTTTTTTCATAGTAGAAAGAAGAAGGGTTTGTTTATCATTTAACTTACCGAGAGAGCCATTTAAAAAATACTCAAGTGTTTGTATGGCAGCTAAAGAAGGAGTTCTTAGATCATGAGTCAAAGTTGCAATAAAATCATCTCTCATACGTTCCATATTTTTTTGTATATTAACATCTCTGATTACAAAAACGAAAGTTGGAGATTCATTTTCAGCAGAAGGCGGAATAGTGGCACAACTAATTTCAACAGAAATTAAATTACCATTAACAACATTTTTAATAGTAATATCTCTAAGGAATTTTTCTTCATTATTTTCAAAAATTGAATTCCAATCTAATGAATTGTTAGAAAATAATTCACTGACAGATTTATTTTTAATGTAACTTTCAGAGACGCCGAACATATTTTCAGCAGCAGGATTAATCAATATTGGTTTATAAGAAGAATCAAAAATAACAATACCATCTGCACAATTATTAATAATAGCAGATAATTTTTGATTCATTTCAATAATATTAGCAGTTTTTTCATTTACCAGATCTTCTAAATGATTTGAATATTTTTCGAGTTCAATATTTTTAGATTCAAGAGTATTAATTAATTGAGAACGTTCAAAAGCATTTTTAATATTAATAATAAGTTGATCATTATCCCAAGGTTTTTCAATATATTTATATATTCCAACTTCATTAATAGCCTTTATAGCATTTTCTTTATCTGCATAACCTGTTAGAAGTATCATACTTGCATTTGGATATATTTTTTTAGCTTCGGAGAGAAATTCAATACCATTCAAATCATTCATCATAAAATCAGAAATAATAACATCACGTTTATTAGATTTTAAATATTCAAGAGCTTTAAAAGGATCATTAAACAATGCAACATCATTAAACCCTTCTAAAATTAGAAGAGACTTTAAAGATGAAGTAACTAAAGTGTCGTCATCTAATATAAGGATTTTATAATTAAACAGCATATTATTAACAGACTCCTAATTTAATAATAAATTACTTTGACATAAATTACAAATTCATTACAATTATTAACCAATAAGTATTTGATAATAATTATTGAGTATTTGAATTTGTATAAATGGAATTTATTTCCGATTGTTTTTTTTGTAAATCATTTATAGTAGATTGAAGAAGGAGAATTTCAGCATTTAATGTTGAAATTATTTGAGGTAATTTTATATATTTTGATTTATCAATTAATCTTCTGATTGATATTGCTAATTCTTCGGATTTTTTTATTGCCACAGGTTTTGTCATAATTTCACTATGAATTTTATGTCTTATTCTATCTTTCGATAAAGCAGTTATTTGTTTTTCCAACTCATCAATTTCTTTAGTAAGAATATTATATTTTGATTCTAAAGATTTATAATTTAAATTTTGCATATAAATTTTTACCATAGGATTTGATTGTAAAGAACAAATTTGTTGTTCAATATTTTCTTTAGCAGAATTATGAATAATTGATCTCATAGAAGAAGTATTAGGATGATCATTTATATAAGCTAATGCTTCTGATAGAGATAAAAAACGTTTATACTCAGATATAATATTTTCAGGAAAATTAGTTTCAATCAAATCTACAAAAGGGCAAGATTGCATTTCTAATTTAATTTTTGAAAATTCTTCTTGTTTTTTTTGAAGAGATAAATTTGCAGATTCAATTTTTGCTTCCGATTCTGATAAAGACAAATGAGAAGAAATAATAGAATCTACATAATTTTTTTCACTTTGAAGCATTTCAACAGTAGGATATTTTTTATCTAACTCATCAAGTTGTTCCTGTAAATCTTCTTTATCAAGTTCCAAAGTAAGAATTTTACCGTCTAACTCAGCAATAGTAGATTTATATTTTTCAATTAACTTAACTTTTTCAACATCAGAAATAGTGGTGATATTACTTGAATTTTTTGATTTTTTCACAGTTGAATTTGATTTTTTTGTTTGTTGATTGTTTGGTTTTGAAGAATTTTTAAGTTCATTTAAAGAATGGCTAACTGTTTTTTTTCTATGCTGCAATTCAGATAAAGATAAATTTATAGAATCAATATTTTTAGAAATTACAGGACGTTGTAAAATTGCCATAAATTCAGGATCATTTTTTAATTCTTCAAATAATTTTTCTTTTTCTAATAATTCCAGCTCTTTTTTATCAATTTCTTCCTGACAAGAATTTACAGAATCACTAATTACGGAACTGCAATTTTTAATTCTGAAATCAATTGAATCCAAATAAGAAACAGCTTCAGATCTTTGAACAAATAAACGTTTAATGGTAGAAAGTAAATTTGTTGCCGAAAGACGTTGCATTACATTTTTTTGAGAAGAATCAAGTAATGAAGAAACGGCATAATTAAATTTTTCAGGCGGCATAGAATTTTTTATTTCAGGATACATCGCATAAAATTCATCAAAAGGCATACCTTTTTTTATATCATGATTACAGCAATAGCAAGATTCAACTAAATTTATATCTGAATTATTAAAATCTTTATGTTGATTTTGCGGTGAAATATGATCAATAGTCGATAGAAGCGGATGCAAATTTTGTGTCAAAATTTCTAATGCATCATCCTGATTTAAATCATAAACTTGTTCAAATATCTCTTTACCTTTTAAATATGATTTTTTAGACGAAACTTCAATTAATTTATTAAAAAAATCTATTTCATCTTTATTTTCAATTTTTTTTGCAATGGCAATATCTCTGGAATATTTTGAACCTTGTAATTTATTAACAATATCTTTTAATTTATAATCAAGTCTTTCAGCTTTATAATTAAGTATTTCACGTGCAATACTTTCTAATTGTGCCTGAGTGTATATTTTAGAACCGCAATATGCACAATGATTTGTAGGAACAAGAATTGAATTTGAATCATATTTTTTAGCAGAAAAACTTACAACATCCCCGGATAAATAAGATAAAGAATTATTTAATCTTTTATTATATGTGTTTATGTTTAAATAATTGGTTAAACTTAGAATTTTCATGATTATATCAAAACTATGTTAACAATATTAAATACAAAAACAAAATAATTTGTTAATATATTAAGAAAAAATTAACAAAAAATAAGCTGAACATAAAGTTCAGCTTATTTTCATAATTGAAATATTGTTATTGAGTAATTTTATCAACAACACCAGCACCAACGGTACGTCCGCCTTCTCTGATAGCGAATCTCATACCTTGTTCAATAG
>CANPZN010000046.1 GCA_947588785.1 Candidatus Gastranaerophilales bacterium | reverse complement strand
ATATTTTTCTGTTAATGTTTTTATTATTATATTTTTATCTTTTTCATTTGATTCGATTTTAAAATAATCTTCTATTATATTATTAAATTGTATTTGTTTTTCTGTAACTAAATTTTTAAAATATTTAAATAAATCTAAATATAAATTTATCATCTTTTTATCTTTTTTTAATATTGAATATAATAACAAAAATTTAGGCATATAAAATTTAGCATTTTTAAATTTTGTATTCTTTGTAAATAATTGTTCAAATATACAATATTCAAATTTACAAATACCGTCATTTATCATTTTAAACATTTTTTCCGTTTTAATTTCATCTTGTTCTATTATATTTGAATTAAACATATCTTGTATTTCTATTAATTTTTTCAATTCACTTTCTTTATTGATTCTTCTTATAAAAGACATTGATGGTATATAAATATGTATACTTGGAAATCCTAAAAATGATTCATCTCTTATATATATTTCATTATTTGTCATCGGTTTTAAAATATTTAATAAATGCTTTAAAATTTGTTCATTATTATTTTTCTCTTCTAAAAATGTTTGATTATTATATTGATAATTCGCTTTATTATTTAAAAATAAATTAGCTGTATCACTATCTAAATTAATATTGACGGTTCGTGTACAGAAATAATCATATATGGTTTGCTCATATTTTTGTAATGCATTTGTTATATGTACGGTATTTTTAAAACAATTTTCACCGGAAATTTCGACAAAAATTCCTTGAAAAAATTCAGTAATAACTCTTTCTACCGCAATAGGAAAAATTGGATGAGATCCAAACTTAATAAATAATTTATTATTTCTTGGATCTATAACTGTTGCAAGTACTACAGGTAAATTTTTTCCTAATGATGCATCTTTTATTGTAATTTTAAATCCTAAGGATTCAACATATTCAATCATTCCTTTTATTTTTTCATATTGCATATATTCATTTTTAGGTATTTCAGGTGTTGAAATTTTATCATATATTACACGTTTCATTGCATATCTTTCACAAATTTCAGATAGCCCCTGAATAATTGCTTCTGTATAGTTATTCCCTGCCGCCATACCATTAGAATCCTGATAAAAATTGATTATACTTGTTGGTAAAAATACTTCTTTTTGTTTTTTAATACTATACCAAGGTGACATTACTATTTTATTTTTATCATTTAAAAATTTATTTAATAAAAGCAAACTATTTTTATTTGGGAAATATTGGCTTATTTCGCTTTTCAATAATTCTTCATTTGTATAATATTTTTCATCCGGCAATAGTGAATCTTGTGAATTCTTAAAATTAATTATAAGTGAATTTTGAAGTCTTTCCATTAATTCCGCATATCCGCTTGCCCTGCTATTAATATAATTACTTCCTTTTCCGTTTGTCCCCAATAATATATTATTATTTATATATACACGTAAGGATCTTGGTGCATTCTTTTTTGTATAATTAAAATGTGTAATTTTTTCCTTTGGATTAATATCCAGATTTTTAAGTATATTTTTAATTTTTTTTACTGTTTGTCTGGGATGTTCATCTTTATGAATACTGTATTCCATATTAATCTTCCTTATAGTTATATTTTTATACTTTTTCGTTATTATAATACATTTTAAAATAAATATTAATAATTTTATAAAAATACTTGACTGGTTAATTAATAAATGATAAACTATAATATAAAATGAGGAAAATTTATGATTTTACTTATTATTATTTTAATTATTTGTTTAATTCTCTTTTTCGCAGATTATCATTCATTTAAACAAAATGTACTTTCTGAGTTGGATGAATTAAGAAATAATATTGAAAATTTGTCAATCAATATAAATTATTGTCAGAAGAAAGTTTCTGATAAAACACATTACAAAATGGATTCAGAACAGAGGCCCAAAGAGGATGAGATTTCGGATAAAATATCATTTAATGCAAGCAATCAAATCGGTAAATACACTGACAATGAGTCTGCGGCAATGTATTACACCGAATTAAATAACGGAATGGAAGAAAAAAAGAATAATAATATTTGTGAAGATAAAGATGAATCTACAGAGTTTGATTTTTCTGAATTAGCAAATGATATTGAAAGCAAAAATATAAGCAATGAAAATGAACAAATTTTCCGAAGCGAAGAAAGTGAACAAACCAAAGAATATGATGGCGACGACAAACAAAGTGCAGTGAAGCGATCGCTTGATCGAAAGGAAGATTCAAAACAGCTTGCAGCAAACTATAATACCTGCTTAAATAATAAAGAAGATTCCGATTTTAATTTTGAAAAAATGTTTTTGGGAAATTTATTTAATAAAATCGGTGCATTTTCTATTATTATAGCATTATGTTATTTTTTAAGTAAAATATACTGGACTCCGTTAATGCAAGTTATTTTTGCTTATTTTAGTGCAATTGCAATATTTTTAATTTCTATATATTTAAAAGGCAGAGATGAAAGATATAAAAATTTTTCATCAGTTTTAATGGGAGTTGCATTATCTTCATTATTTATAGTTACTTATTACGGAGTAGCTATTTCGTCAATTATTCCTGCTGCTTTCGGATTATTAATCGGTATATTTTTATTAATAACGGCATATTTTGTTTCAAAAATGTTTAATTCTATTGCTTTTATTATAATTGGACTTTCCGGTGGGTATTTAACTCCATTTTTAATTTCTTCCGCTACAGATATTAATTATCTGGCACTTTATTATATTTTTATTAATATTGTGTCTGCAATATTCGTACATATTAATACTAATTATAAGGTTGTTAATAATTGCAATTTAATTATAACTTCTTGTATTTTATTATGTTTTAATTTGTTTAATGTAAATTTAAGTATAGTATATCCTCTAATTTTATGGAGTGTTTATTTTGTAAGTGAAATATTATTATCAATTAAAAATATAGAATATTCAAATTGTTATTTATCTTTAATAAATTATGTTATACTTTGTATTTATTGCTTATCTTATTGTGATAATATTCATAATTTCAAATTTATGGCATTAATTTTTACTCCAGTTTCAATATTATATTGTATAGTTTCTTATTTGATAAAAAATAAAAATGAATTAATATCCGTTAAATATAAGCATTTGTTTGTATGTTCAGTATTAATTTCAATTCTTTGGGGCTTAGAAGATTTAACAAGAATATTGATGTTAATTGTGTGCGGATTAACTATGATATATATAAATAATATAAAAAAAGGTAAAAATTATTTTTATTGGATAAATATATATCTTGGTTTCGCACTAATATATACAGCAATTTATTCTGATAACAAAATAAGAATTATATTATCATTACTGCTTCCATTGTTGTTAATTCTATTAAACAAGTATATTGATAATAAAAAAAATACAGGTATGATAAGTTTATATTTTATGTCATCAATTGTATTTATATTTTTATTACCTCATCAATATATAAGAATATTTATTGCGGAGATAATGGCTTTTGTTCTTATGGTAATGTATAAATATTTAGATATTGATAATATAAAGGATGTATTTAAAACAAATTATGCTGCTTTATATTTCATAGCGGGAGCCGTATTTATTTCTTGTTGTACAAAGTCTGTTGATTTATTTGGTTATACAATACAAATCGGAGAGCAAAGAGTATATTTATACTCCATATTAGCTTTAATTATGATATTTATAATGAAAATTGTTAATATGAATCAGTATTTAAAGTATGGTGTAGGGTATGTAATTGCTTCATTTGCTTCTTTACTATTTATACCGGGCTTATATATAGTATATGATATTGAAAATTATAAACCGTTATTTAATTATAGAACCTGTGTATTTTTTATGCCGATAATAACTTCATTTATTAGTGCATATAGTATTAAAAATATACTTCATGATGTTTATAATTATTTGAGATTTCTTGCGATTACAGGTATATATGTATTTATTTCGCTTGAAATAAATTTAATAATAACTAAGCAACAAGGATTAAGTGAATTACCTGATACAATGTTTTATTTGATAAAATGTATGACAATAGCTATGGTTGGATTTGTTTATACATTAAATATGTTAAATCTTTCTAAAATTACGAAATTACAGGTGTTTGAATATGCATCTCTTCTGATATACATAGGATCTTTAGTTTCTATAATGATCGGATGTGTGTTCGGATATATGTTTGATTGGAATGAATATTTTATTCCTATAGTAAATATTCGATTTATAGCATTTATGTTTGCTATTGCCGTTACATATATTTTATCAAAATATTATAATTCAAAAGAATTAAAATACTTTATGACAGTAATAGGTACTGTTTTAGTAGCATGTGAATCTTTTAATATTTTTGATGATAATACTATAGCAACTTCAATTGCCGTATTATTATATTCTTCAATTTTAATAATAATTGGTATAATAAGAAATAATGAAATATTAAAGAAATCAGGAATTGTAATAACTATACTGGTAATTTTAAAGATATTGGGTATAGATTTAATAGATCTTGATACAAAAATAAAAGTGGTAATATTTTTGATAATAGGAATTTTATTATTAATATTATCTTATGTTTATTTAAAAATAACAAAAAAGAAAAGTTAGGATTATATTTTCACTACATTTCTACTTGTTATTGTCGAAATAAAGTACAACATTTCCCGAAGCTAAGGTTTTTTGTACGTCAATAATTCTTTGATTAGAACTGCCAACCCAGCATAACTTTTCATCTCTGAGCGATTTAACAAATCTTCCGTCAATTAAAACATCTATATATTTCATTTTAGGATTTTGTTTAAATTCTTCCCACAAAAAACCGGTATAAACCCAAACAGTTTTAGAAGGATATTGTTCTTTTACTTTTCGCATAAGCCGAAAAGTTTCACCTCTGTTAAATGGGTGCAACGGGTCACCACCTGAAAATGTTATACCTGATATATGAGGCTTGTCGAGTGCTTCAAAAAGTTCTTTCTCTGCTGCTTCATCAAAAGGCAGACCTCCTGTAATATCCCAAGTGACAGGATTTTGACAATCCTGACATTGATGATTACATCCTGCCACCCATAAAACAACTCTTAAACCATCGCCATTTAACATATCATCTTTTGTTATATTATGATAATTCATGATTACATACTTACTCTGTCTTTTATTTCTTCCATTTTTGCTTCATTAAGACGTGTATCACCTTTTACTCTTGAGTAAGAAAGATATCCGTTCATTCTCTCGATTTTTGTTAAATTTCGACTTCCGCATTTTGGACAAACATCCATATTAAGTTCCTGATGTCCGCAATCATCACAGTATGAAAGTGATAAATTTACACCTTCATAAAATCCCATATCCATTGCTCTTTCAATCAATGTTCTGATTGCTTCTTTATTGTATGAAATCGGGTATTTTACATACTGGATTTTTCCGCCGTTCATTAAATTCCAAAATCTGTTTTCCAAATCCTGTTTTTCAATCGGAGAAATTTTTTCTGTTACATGACAATGGAAACTGTTAGAAACGTATCCTCTATCTGATACATTCGGTACAATACCGTATTTTTCACGGAATTGTGTTACCTGAAGTCCGCATAAGCTTTCAGCAGGCGTACCGTATAATGCGTATAAGTTTCCGTCTTCTTCTTTAAATTCATTTACTCGTTTATTTATGTATTCCATAACTTCAAGTGCAAATTGACCGTCTTCAACAAGTGATTTTCCGTTATGAATTTCTTGTAATTCATTTAATGCCGTAATACCAAATGAAGCTGTTGCTGCTTTTAGAAGCGGTTTAATTTTATCATGGAAATTTAAGTGACCGCCATAAAATCCACCTTCACAATATGCTAATGGGTTTGTTGAAGCACGCATTTCGCCTAAGTAATCATATGTTCTTATGTGAATTTTTCTGATTAACTGTAAGTAGTAATCAAGAACTTCATAAAAGTCTTTACTTTCTTTTTTGGCTTTTGCATATATCATAGGTAAATGAAGGCTTATAGCACCTATATTAAATCTTCCCACAAATATAGGTACATCATTTTCATCAGCAGGTTTCATTCCGCCTCTTTCATACCATGGTGATAAAAATGCTCTGCAACCCATTGGAGATACTACTTTTTTATATTTTTTATACATGCTTGCAACATAACCTTCACCGGTTAGACTTAACCAATCAGGATACATTGAACGCTGAGAACATTCAAGACCTGCTTCAAATACATCTTCCAGAATTCCGCCTTTACCGTGAAGTTCTTTATCGTATAGAAATACTAATTTAGGGAATAAAACAGGTTTCTTACATTCTTTTTTCCCCTGACCGTTTTTCCTTGTATTTAAAGCTGCAATTGATGCCATTTTTTCATATTCACCTGTACCTAAACCAAAAGTAATGGTTATAAACGGATAATCACCTCTTGATGAAGCTACTGTATTAAATTTATATTCCCAACCTTGAAATCCTTGTTCAAAGTCTGTTTTTACATCATTTATTGCTTCTTTTCTTGCCTGTTCAAAACTTAATCCCATTGAAATATATCGTTCATATTGTTTTTTATATGTTTTTTCCGCATAAGGAGCTAACAACTTATCTACTTCCGGTACAGTAAACCCCCCATACTGTTGACTTGCGGCAGCCATAACGATATCACCGATTACATCAAATGCGACAGCTAATGTTTTTGGTTCATTATACCATAAATTCCCCATTTCAAAACCGCCTTTTAGAACCGTAGCTACGTCAAACAGACAACAATTCATTGTATCACGTCTTGCGGACATATCGTGGATATATATATAACCGTCTCTGATTGCTTGCAGGTCTTCAACTGTTAAAAAGAATTTCTTATATAATTCTTTATTTAATTGGTTAAAGATCAAAGAACGTTTTGTTGATACCAATGCGGAATCTGAATTAGAGTTTTCTTTATCGCCTATATACATAATTTTTTGGCTTTCTTGATATACTTTATCAAGCATTTTTACGAAATCTTGTTTATAATTTCGATAATTTCTATAACTTTGGCATACTTTTGCATTTACATTTTCCAATGCTTCTTCAACTATATTATGCATTTCTTGAATGTATATTTCATTCTTTCCCATGTTATTAACTTCGGTTTTTACTATTGAACATATTTTTTCAATTTGTTCATCCGTAAAATTAATAAGAACACGATGAGCCGATTTTTTTACGGCATTTACAACTTTTTGTATTTCAAAAGATTCTTTTGTTCCATCTTTTTTAATAACATAAAACTTATTTGTTTCGCACTGTTCCACCATGATATACCTGACTTCCCTTACATACATAACTTCCCTTGCGTTAATATATTACTTACGCAAGTTAGAATTATTTCCCAAATCTCATTCATTTTAAATTATTGTCCTATTATTTTACAATACTTTTTTTGGCATGTAAATATTAAATAATGTTTTTCTTTTGAAAATTTTTTATTAATTTATATTCAGCAATAAATTTTTTTAAAAACATTCTGTGTTCTTTTATTGGTAAACTACATCTAAAAAATTTTAATAACGGATATATTTTATCCAAAAATACTATAAGATCTTGCGAAAAACAATTTCTTAACGGCAATAAAGCATTATAAATTATTTCATTTTCATTTTCGTCGGCATTAAAATTTATACTATAATCATTTAAAAAAATAGAACAATGTTGTCCGAAAATTCCTATGTGCTGTATTTGACTTTCTATAACAGAAAAAATTTTTATTTTTTTGTATTCTAAAAATTCAGATAGCCCCCAATCCGTAAACGCATTACATTTATAATTTTGACTTTCTTTTTCTATTGAATTTAAATATGCTTCTACCAAGTCTTTTCTTATTACCAAGCCCGCAAAACCTGCATCTTTTTTTATACATAATTCATTATCATAATTTTTATCATCGTGAAAGAATGAATTGTACAATGTTAAAACACCTTGTGTTCTGTTTATAAGTGATGATAAAACCTGAAAAAAATTATCGTGAATTATAAGATCACTGTCAAAAATTAGTAAATATTCACAATCGGATTGTACGAAATCCTTAAAAATATTTATAGTATTTCTGTCTGCCTTAAGAGTGGAAGAATTCCTTTTTATCTTCCCCCCCCCCCTTAAAAAAATCTTCTCCGGCATATTGTTTAATTAAATTTATTAATTCTTCTTTTGTAAATTCCGATGAATTATCATCATAAATATTAAAATTGTATTTCCCGCTAAAAAAACCTGCCTTAGTCCAATTCGGTATCAAAGCAGACAATAATTGAAATCTGTTATATACAGGCATTCCGATGAATAAATCTTTTTCAATCATAGTATAAATTGTATAAAAAAATAATATTATGTCAAATTAATTCGCTGTATAATCAATTAAATTTGATAAATAAAACTCTAAATGCGTTTAAAATACAAATTATCATTACTCCGACATCCGCAAAAACCGCTAACCACATATTCGCAATGCCTACTGCTCCTAATATTAAACACATAAATTTAACTCCGAGAGCAAAATAAATATTTTGTTTTACAATGTTTAAACATATTTTCGATATCTTTATCGCTATAGAAATTTTTATGGGATTATCATCCATTAAAACAACATCTGAAGCTTCTATGGCAGCATCAGAACCCATAGCCCCCATTGCAATTCCAATATCTGCCTGAGATATAACGGGAGCATCATTAATACCATCTCCTACAAAAGCTAAAATATTTTTTCCATCAATTAATTCTTCTACTTTTTGTAGTTTATCATCAGGTAATAGTTCACTAAAAAAATTGTCTATTTTTAATTTCTCAGCAACTGAACAAGCTACTTTTTGTAAATCTCCGGTCAGCATAATTATATTTTTTATACCGATTTTTCTTAAATTTTTTATAGCTTGATATGATTCAGGTTTAATTATATCAGATATTACTATATGTCCCATATACTTTTTATCTATGGCTATGTGAATTATTGTTCCGATTGAATGACATTTTATTGGATTAATGTTATATTTCTCCATTAATTTTTCATTTCCTGCAATAATTTCTTTATTATCAATCTTTGCAATAACTCCATTACCGCTTATTTCTTCTATTTCTTTTATTCTTGAAATATCAATTTCTTTTTTGTAGGCTTTTTTAAGACTTAAAGCTATAGGATGTGAACTCGCACTTTCTGCAAGTGCTGCATATTCTATTAGTTTTTCTTCACTTATTTTATTATGATGAATTGCATTAACTTCAAAATTGCCTTTTGTTAATGTTCCTGTTTTATCAAAAACTATTGTTTTAACTTTTGATAAAGTTTCAAGATAATTTGATCCTTTTATTAAAATTCCGGCTCGTGAAGCTCCTCCTATCCCTGCAAAGAAAGTTAGGGGAATACTTACTACTAATGCACAGGGACAACTGATAACTAAAAATGTTAATGCTCGGTATATCCATACACTAAACATAGCATTTGAGCTTATTATCCAATTTATAATCGGAGGTAATGTTGCAAGTATTATTGCCGAATAAACTACAAACGGAGTATATATTCTTGCAAATTTAGCAATAAAATCTTCTGATTTAGATTTTTTTGAACTCGCATTTTCTACCAGTTCAAGTATCTTTGATACTGTAGATTCTTTAAAATTTCTTGTTACACTTATTTTTATTAATCCTGTTATATTAATTGATCCTGAAATAATTTCATCATTTATTTCTACGCTTTTTGGAATGCTCTCACCCGTTAAAGCAACAGTATTTAAAGATGAATGACCGTTAATAACAATTCCGTCTAACGGCACTTTCTCTCCGGGTTTTACTATTATTACATCATTAATGTTAACTTTATCAGGATCAACTTTTTTAATGACTCCATCTTTTTCTATATTTGCATAATCAGGTCTTATGTCCATTAATTCAGATATATTTTTTCTGCTCTTTTCAAGTGCAATATTTTGAAAAAATTCTCCTGTTTGATAAAAGAGCATAACAGCTATAGCTTCGGTATAATCTCCGATTCGTCCTTGTGATTCTTGATATAAACCTAATGATACTGCTCCAAGAGTCGCTATTGTCATCAATAACGATTCATCAAATGGTTTTTTATTCTTTATTCCTTTATATGCCTTTTTTATAATATCATATCCGATTATTACATAAGGAATCATATATGCTGTAAATCTTATTAGTCCGTTCATTGTAATAAATTGCAGGCATATCAATAATAATGCTGATATAATAATCCTTATTAACATTATTTTTTGTTTCTTTTTCATCATAATTTTACCTTGTTAAGTATATTTCACATTCTTCTTCTATTTTTTTACAATTTTTCAATACATCTTTCATTACAATTTCAGGATCTGCTCCATCATTAAATTCTACCTCTATTTTTTGAAATATAAAATTTACCGTAGCATTTTTAACACCTTTTGTTTTTTTTGCTTCCTCTTCCATTAAATTTGCACAATTAGCACAATCTACCTCTATTTTGTATGTTTTTTTCATTTTAAATGCTCCTTTATATCTTCTAATCTGGTTTGCAATAATTTTGTATATTTATTTAAAATGTCATATGTTATTTTTAATTCAGTTTGTTTGAATCCTTTGAAGAATAATTTATCTTTTTCACACCAATTTTCATGCATTTTTAAGTGTTTTTCATAAACATTTTTACCGATTGCAGTTAATTTGTAATAAGTTTCCTTTTTATTTTCGGGATTTTTATATATTTCTACAGCCTCTTTATCTGTTAATTTTTTAATTATTTTACTAATTGCTGCTTTCGTTAATCCTAATGATTTTGATATTTTTGTTACATTTGGATTTTCTATTTTCCCTATACAATCTATACAATGCATTTCAGTATATGTATAATCAATTAATATATCTCCAAATTCTTCTTTATATAAAATTTCAAGCTGATTACTTATATCAAATAACGTGAATAGTGTATTTAGTATTTCGTTGTACATTTTTGCTCCAATATTGTTAACTCGTTAACAATATTATTCAATATTTTTTATCTTTTGTCAATCCTTAGATTAAATTTTGTTAACAAGTTGACAAAAAACAGATCAATTGAAAAAGCGAGAATATTTGCTAGTGGAAGATTACAACACCGGATGAAATAAAAAATTAAAGCTCATAGCGGAGTATAGTAAAACTTCTTAACGAAGGAATAGAAAAAGCCCCGTTTGTTTGAAGACCTGAATTACTGGGCTAAAATTGAAATTAGAAGTAATCTATACGGAGCTAAAGAACGTAATTTTTTATTATTTACAAAAAAATAATTAAATAAAAAATAATAAAAGGTAGACTAAAGTCTACCCTACTAACTACCCTACTAACTACCCTACATTTTTAAACTTTATTATTTATCAAATGAATAAAATAAAAACAAAAGAATGGTAGACTAAAGTCTATCCTACTAACTACCCTACATTTTTAAACTCTATTATTTATCAAATGAATAAAATAAAAACAAAAGAATGGTAGACTAAAGTCTACCCTACTACCTGAAATGAGCGGCAGCGATAGCGAGCGAATGACAAGCCCAAAGACAGCAAATTTCAAACGAGCAAGCACAAGGTTGCGACACTATATTAAAAAGTTGTTTATCTAATTGAAATTAAGTATAATAATAAAAAATTTATCCGAGAAAATTTTGCGGATTTTGAACATAAGCAAAATTTTAAACGATAAGATTCGACACCGTATTAAATTACTGATTAAATTATGATTAAAATATATAAGATATTATTAATACTGTTTGTAAATTTAATATTATTGATATTGCTAATATTGTTATCTGATTTTATTATCTATAAAATAGATTCAAATCCTGATAAGTTCTTAAAAAATAATCCGCTTTCAACAGAAATACCCAAATTTAGGTATAATATAAAGGATTTTGATATAGTATATTTACCGCTTAATGACTATTATGACGGAAGTAATGATATATTTAAGGGAAGAAAACCCGTAGGGTTAGAGTATTGTAAAATGAATAAAAATTGTTCATACCCCCCCCCAATTATTATTTTCGGAGATTCATTTGCCCATGGTCAATATTTAAAATTTAATCAAAATTTTTCATATAAATTATCTCAGACTTTAAAAAGACCTGTATATAACAGAGCAATTCCCGGAAGCGGAGTTCAGCATATGTTTTATCAAGTTTCAGATAAAGATGATACGTCTTTTTATGAAGAAGTACAGCCATCTGATACTGTATTTTATATTTTGATCGATGATCATTATTTAAGAATGAGTATTTTAAGTGATTTTGATACAGTGCAAGGAAATATCCATTTACGATATACAAAAAATCGAAGAGGAGAACTGGTTAAAGATAATTATAAAAATGTTCTTTTAAATATTATAAAATCAAGTCCTACTATAAAGGCTATTAATTTAAAATATTTAGATAATTATATTAAGAATCCGAAAAATGCCGATAAACTTACTGATATGTTGTTATTATATTTCATTCAAACAAGAAAAATACTTGAAAATAAATGGAATAAAAAAATTAAATTTATAGTAATATTCTATGATAATAGGAAAATCAATCATAAAGAGATTTTGAGAAAAAAACTTGAGGAAAATAATTTTATTGTATTAGATACTTCAGAGTTGACAAGTGAAGATTTAAATTCAGAAGAATATTTAATGCAAGATAATCTTCATCCAAAAGAAAAAGCATGGGATTTGTTAACTCCGATAATTATAAATAAACTTAAAAGTATTAATGTATTATAGTTTAATGCATCGTCCGGAAAGGAAAAAATACAAAAACAATTGAAGAGAAAATAAACGAATGAGAAATACATCTTAAATTTTTTCCTTTCCCTCACAAAAAAAACAATTGCAATTTACCAATTGTTTTTTCTTGACCAACACATATCTGTTTTTATAATTTTTGCAGGATTACCGGCAATAATACAATTTTTTTTGAAGAAAGATTTAGTTACAACAGAACATGCTCCAACAATACAATTATTCGGAATTTTAATATTTTTACAAATTGTAGATCTCATCCCGATCCAAACATGATCACCTATTTCAACAAACCCATAATTGTGAGTACATTCTCCATTTTTATTTGTAATCAAGTGTCCGTCACCTGAAATAATAGATACATCAAAAGATAATTGACAATCTTCACCAATTATGATTTTTGAATTATTAGACCAGCCAAAGATTTGAACACCCTCCGTTGATATATTCTTTTTAATATGTATTAATCTGTTATCAATATTATCTTTTTGAAATAAATTAATATTTAAATTATTAATCCAATAAATAGTTTTTTCTATGATTATTTTGTTATTATTTCCTTTGCAGGTTATAAAACAATTATTAATTATATAAGGCTCTTCAATAATTACGGTATTATTATTTCCTTCGATAAATATTTTCATCCCTTTTATCTTTTTTACACTGATTAAAATATCATTTTTTTTAATATAAATATTATTATTTTCTCCAATAAGATTAATGTAAGATTGAAATTTAAAAGAAAATTTTAATCCAAAAAATTTAATAATATATTTTAAAAAGAAACCTTCTTTTTGTATATCAATACTAAATAAAAGATTAATTAAATTTGTTAATATATTTATCAATTTCATAAAAAAAGTATAACATAAGTATTCAAAAAACGAATATAAAATATAATACAAAATTAAATATATATTTGGGCTATTTAATTAAATACAATAATTAAATAGGAATAATTATTGATGAAAGATTTTAAACCGTTAAAACCTGAAAAAACTATTATAAGTTTAAGAATAGATGTGGAAATTTTAAAAAAAATAGATGAGATATCTGCAAAAACTGATATTAGCCGAAACGAATTGTTGGTTCAATGCATAGAATATGCTATTAAAAATATAAAAGAATAAAAAAGTGCGAGTAAAATTTCACGCCTTGGCAAAAGATGTAAGCGAAAATTTGCAAATGAAGTATTGAAAGAGAATACAAAACGAGCAAGCACAAGGTTGCGACCATACTATTATTTTTAAAACTTTTGTAAATAAAACTAAATTTTTACTTAAGTTCTTATTTATTATGCCGATACCAATTGCATGATAGAGAGGAACTATGTCAAACAATTCAATATCCGGATACGGAAATTATAATTTTTTTAATAAACAAATAAAAAGTAAGAATACTGATGAAATAAGTCAAATTTCTTCAAATCAATTAGATGGAAAAGATCAAGTAGATTTTTCTGAGAATACAAGGGAAAATCAATCTAATATTACAAGAAATTGCACTAACTATTGAACAAAGGAAAACAGAAATAAAGACGGAATCAGAATCAAAAACTGGACTTGGTGCATTGGCGGACAAAGCTATAGGATTGTTTGGAAAAGGTACAAAAACCAAAAATATAAATGAACTCAAAAAAATGTATGATAAAGTTCTTAAAGATCCGACTAAATCAAATATAAGTGAACTTTATACAAAAGTTTATGGTGAAAAATTAGATATAAATGAAATAAATGAAGTTCGTTCAGCTTCGATAAAGTTGCGAAATGGAATATATCAACTTGAAGATGGACAAACATATACAATGACAGATATTGCAGAATCTTTGTCAAATCAAGTAAGTGCATTAAATGAAAATTTTGACAAAACTGTAAAATCTGAAGGTATTATATCAAAAGGACTCGGTTGGATAAATAATAATATACTTGGTCTTGGACATACAAAAAATATGACAAAAGCCCAGCTTGATAAATATCAAAATCTTGTTCAAAAAATGTCGTTAGAAAAAATTTAAAGGAACCATTCAGTTTGACGATAAGATAAACGGAACTGATAACTACAGCATAAATATAAAAGGTGAAAATTCGTCAAAAGT
>CANPZN010000045.1 GCA_947588785.1 Candidatus Gastranaerophilales bacterium | reverse complement strand
ATATGAATCTATATCAAAATTAATTCCTGATTCTATCCAATAACAACTTTTATAGTGCAATTTATATCCCTCTCATTCTATGATAATTTTAACAAAAGTCCACTAAAAAGTAAAAGACATTCTTATTGTACTTCCATTTTATTTTTTATATTTTCTTCAACGTGGAATTTTGTTGTTCCTGTTTTGTTGAGTCTAAAATTGTATATATATTTGGGAATTACATATCCTAATACAAGACAGGAAATACCAATATTTGTAAGTACGGAAGCTATTTTTAAGCCTTTTGTTTTATTAAGAAATTTTTTTACATTTTCATTTGATTTTATAAATTTTTCATCAATTTTTTGTAAATTATTTGTTAGTTTATCTATTGCTTTTACATCAATAAATTTTGATGTATCTATTAGTGCATTTCCATTTGTATCATTAACTGTTTGAATTATACCTGATTTTATCGCAGATTTTACTATTATATTATCTGTATTTTCGCTTATGAATTTAAGTTTATCTGTTAATTTTTCTCCGCAGGATTTATATAAATTGATGTCTTTTTTTATTCTTCCTTTTGCTAATGAATTTGAAAAGCTATCATCCATTAATACATTTATATTTAAATCGATAGGTTTTTTTATTATTTTATCACTTATAAAATTAAATCCTTTTTCGATAAAATTACCTAATCCGTATACAGAAAATAAAAAACCGCCTTCTTTTATTGCGTGTTCTGCAAATTCAACTTTATTTCTTGAACATGCTAATCTTTCCGTTGTAATTCCTGCGTCTATTATTTTCATATTATGAACAGGGTTAAACATTACTCCATTTGCTGCATTTTTTATTATGCCTTTAAATGAGGGTTGTTTATTAATTTGATTAAATTCTATAAATATGTTATCGGAATCTTTTATGTTATTATTCTCTAATTCTTTTTTCATTGTTTTCTCAATGCTTCTTTTTGTATTATTTTGTTTAAACTTTGTCATTAGAAAATACGTTGATAATGTTAGTGTTGTTGCTGTAAGTATTTTACTTATATACAAATTTTTAGCAATTTTTCCTCCGTCTTTTAAACAATCATTGATTGCCTTTTTTACTGATTGTTTTGAATTATTACTCATATTCCCTTTTGCATTTTTGAGTGCCCATTTTGTATATTCTTTATCCTTTAATATCCTGGGATCAACGCCGGGATTAATTTTGAATAATTTATATGCTGTTACATCTATTAATTTTTTAAAAAAAGGAATTCCTCCAATCCATATTGCTTGTGTTCCGAATTCATCTATTCCTCTTTCAATTCCTTCGACTTTACCGCCATTTTTATAAGCCTTGTATGTTAAACAAGTGCTGTCTACTCCGTCTTTTACTATTATCGGTACTAATGATTCTTTATTCCCTAATGTTGATATTAATCTTGCTGTTATATTTTGTATCGGCATAATTTTCCCTTCTGTTTATTGTCTATTATAAGCCCCATACTAAATTCATCAATTTTACTATTGATGCATTTATTTTTTTCTTTTGTTTGGTATTTCGTATTTTATTCATTTTTTCTCCTTATAAAAAAGCCCTCTGATATATTTCTCAGAAGGCTTTTAATTTTGTAACATCAAAATCGATACGATTATATCGTAAAGCCTCCTTTTTCTATATAACGTCGATTTTGAAATTTTCTCATTTGCGTACTCTATTCTGCTTGTTCTTCTTTTACTTCTTCAATTTCTTCTTTTAATACTTCAGATGCAACAACACTAACATTAATTACTGCTTTAACTTTTGATGTTAATTTAACTGTCATTGTATATTTGCCTAATTTATTTATTGGTGCATCAAGTGATATTGTTTTTCTATCAATTTCTGTTCCTGTTTTAGCTTTTAATTCTTCAGCTAATCTCTTGGTTGTAATTGCACCAAATAATTTACCTGATTCACCAGCTTTTGCAGAAAATTCAATTGAGCCGACTTCTTCAATTTTTTTTGCAATTTCTAATGCTTCGGCATGAAGTTTTTCTTGTTTTGCTTTTATTCTTGCCAGATTCTTCTCTCTATTCTCTTTTGCTCCTTTTGTTGCAATTTCGGCAAAATTTTGAGGAAGCAGAAAATTTCTTGCATATCCGTCTTTTACTGATACTATATCACCTGCTTCGCCGATATTTTGTACGTCTTTTTTTAGAATTAATTCCATTTTTATATCTCCTTAACTATATTGTCTTAATTCAGTATTTAAATAATAATAAAAACATGATTTATTGTCATGTTTTTATTTATCTGAATTAAACAATAGCTGCATTAAGGTCGGCTACCATTTTATCAATATCAATTCCGTGTACCTTTGCTCCTGCTTCTAAATTTTCAAATCTTGCAGCAGCACAGCCTATACAACCTAATCCATATCTTTGAAATACTTCTATTGTTTCAGGATGACTCTGTACTATTTCTAATAATCCCATATCTTTTGTAATTTCTGACATATTTATCCTTTCTCTATATTTTGTATTGTTATTTAATCTCAATAATTATCTATCTTTGACTTTTTTTATATGGTCATTAAGATTATACTACAATATTTAGAAAGGTGTATATGTTCTCTTATTTATTTGATATCTTTTGTAAAGATCCTGTAATAGGGTTATGCCAAATTGATAAAAAAAAGAAAAAAAGAATATTCAAAAATAAATATTCTTTTTTGTTCTCTGACCAATATTCTCGCCGCTCTTTTAGCTGTTTCTCTATTGATCAGACTGCTTATCGTCTCTAAGTAATTTTTCAAAATCTGATGGCTTTATATTTTGTATAAAATTTCTAAATTCTTGTGTTTCTGCTTCATCTTTTTCACTATCACAAGAAACACATCCATCTGCTAATACTTTTGCCGATACAAAAATTGGGGCATCTACCCTTATTGCTACTGCTATTGCATCTGATGGCCTTGAATCTATTGAAATCTCTTTACCTTCTTCATTTGTTAAATATATTGTTGAAAAATATGTTTCTTTTTCTACGTCATTTATTTCAATACGATCTACCGTATATCCTGTTTTCTCAATTATATCAATGATTAAATCATGCGTCATTGGACGTATTACTTTTATATTTTCTATTTTCCTTATAATCGCACTGGCTTCTGCAGACCCTATCCATATGGGAAGTGCTTTTCTGTTGTCTTTGTCATTTAATACTATTATTGGTGAACCGCTTGCCGTATCTATTGCGATACCCATTACCTTCATTTCTATCATTTATTTTCCTTTATAATAATTTAGTAAGAATTTCTGCTCCGTCATCAGTTACGTGTACTGTATGCTCAAAATGTGCTGATGGCTTCTTATCTTTTGTTACCACTGTCCATTCATCGTTTAATACATCGACATCATCACAACCAAGATTTAACATCGGTTCTATTGCTATAGTCATGCCTCTTTGCAATATTATTTTACTATTTGTTCTGTAATTATATACAAATGGATCTTCATGCATAACTCGACCAACTCCATGTCCTCCATATTGCCTTACTATTCCTAATTTGTATTTAATTGCTGTATCTTCTATTGCACCTGCTACGTTTTCAAGTTTTTCGTTTGTTTTCATATACTCTAAACCGGCAAATAAGGCTTCCTCTGTAGCTTTTAGCAACATCTGTTTTTCTTCTGATATCTCACCTACCGGATATGTCCAGGCACTATCACCAACAAATCCTTTGTATGTAGCTCCTATATCTATGCTTATTATATCTCCGGACTTTAATACTATTTCATCTGATGGTATTCCGTGTACAACTTGTTCATTTATTGATGTGCATATTGTCGCAGGATACCCATGATAACCTAAAAATGTCGGATCTGCTTTATTCTGTTTTATAATTTTATTTGCTAATATATCAAGCTCTTTTGTTGTTACACCTTCTTTTATTGCATCTTTTAATCCTGCATGCACTAAGGCAACTATATTACCAGCCTGTTTCATTATATTAACTTCATATTTCGATTTTTTATGAATTGACATTTATTGCTCCAAGTAAATTTTCATATATAGTCTTTATATCCTGACTAGCATTTATTTCTCTTAATACTCCACGCTTATTATAGAATTCTATTAAAGGTGCGGTTTCTTCAAAATACGTTTTAAATCTCTTTTTGGCTATTTCTTCCGTATCATCTTCTCTTTGTGTTAATTTTCCGCCGCATTTTTCACATTTAGTAGGATCTGTTAATTTCATTGTCTTTATATTGTATATTGCTCCGCATTTACTGCAAGATCTTCTATTTACAAGACGATCTATTAATTTTTCTTGATCTACATTAAAGTAAAATACTTTTAATGTTTTGTTTGTATCTCTGTCAATTTCTTTTAATATTTCATCTAATGCATTAGCTTGCTCTAAACTTCTCGGATAACCATCCAATATAAATCCTTGTTGACAATCATCTTTTAATAATCTGTTTTTAATTATTTTTGATACTACATCAATCGGTACTAACTGTCCTTTTTCCATATATTTATTAGCCAACTTGCCTTCTTCACTTCCGGCCGCTACAGCTTCTCTTAATAGTGAACCTGTGTCAATATGCGGTAGATTATATTCTTTTGATAACATTTTTGTTTGTGTACCTTTTCCGCTTCCAGGCGGTCCTATAAATATAAATTCTCTTTTCATTTTAATACCTGCCTACTACTATTTACTTTGATTATAACACATCAAATCTTTTTGGATAAAAAAAGAGTCCTTCCAGACTCTTTTTTCTATTCCTTTAAGAAACTTTCATAATTCTTTGGTAATAAATTTGTCCGTACTTGATTTATGAAATCCAGAGCAACACCAACCATAATTATTAACGATGTTGCACCAATACCATGTAATGTTGATATTCCTGTAAAACTACATGTCATTGACGGAATTAAAGCTACTATACCTAAACCAAAAGCACCGATAAATGTAGTTTTACTTAATATTTTATCTAATGCTTCAGCTGTAGGCTTCCCCGGTTTTATACCAGGAATTGATGACCCGTATTTCTTTAAGTTTGTTGCTATTTCTTTGGGTTGTAAATTTGGAATAATTGATGCATAAAAGAATGTCAAACCAACTATTAACAAGAAATAAATAGCGTTATATAAAAATCCTGACGGAAGAAGAGCTGTTGATATTTTTGTTAATATTTTTGAAATCATGATATTATCAATATTTGATTTGCTTAAAATATCTATTATTGTTGTAGGAAACAATAGTATTGCTATTGCAAATATGATAGGCATTACTCCTCCCGGATTTAATTTAAACGGTATAAAAGTATTTGTTCCTCCATATACTTTATTCCCTACCTGCCTTCTTGGATTTACTATTATTACTTTTCTTGACGCTTCCTGCAAAATAACTATAAAAATCATTGTTGCAAAGAATATCACAAGTAAAACTAATAATCCTAATTGAAGTTTTACATCATTTTCAACAAGTTGTGCTGTTAATTTTGTATATACCGGTATCTTGGATATAATACCGCAAAATATTAACATTGATGCACCATTTCCTATTCCACGTTCTGTCATTAATTCTGCAAGCCACATTGTAAAAGCAGAACCTGCTGTTAATATAACTACCGAACCTATTACGAATACTGCTACATTTACATCAGGCATAATTGATGATGGTGCTGTCTTTAAAAGATATACCACAAAAACTATTGACTGTATTGCCGCTATTATTATCGTAAATATCCTCGTATATTGCGATAATTTCCTTCTTCCTGCTTCTCCCTCTTCTTTTTGAAGCTGTTCAAGATGTGGTATTACTACTGTCAATAGCTGAATTATAATTGATGATGTAATGTATGGGCCGATTCCAAGTGCAATTATTGATACACTTGATAATGCACCACCTGAAAACATATCTAAAAAACCTATTAGATTATTTTTTACTACTTCCTGAAATTCTGTTGCATCTATTCCAAATAACGGTAATTGGGCACACAAACGGAATACTAATATCATTGCCAATGTAAACAGAATTTTATTTTTTAATCCCGCTATATTTAAGTTAGATAACATTGTTTGCAAATTTTGCTGACTTGGCGTGTATTGTTGCATTATACTAACTGAGCCTTTCCACCTGCTTTTTCAATTTTTTCTTTTGCTGATTCTGTAAAGTACATTGCATTTACTGTTACTGCTTTTGTTATTTCGCCGTTTCCTAATACTCTTAATATTTCTGCTTTATCTGATACTTTACCTAATTTTTGTAATAATTCTAATGTTATTTCATCTGATTGTATATTCGCCAATTCACCTACATTTATTGAACCGGTTTCTATTGCATTAAAATTTTTAAATCCTTTTAATTTTGGCATTTGTCTGTATCCTGGCATTTGTCCGCCTTCAAAACCTCTTTTTGATGTTCTTCCGGATCTTTGACCTTCTCCGTTATTACCTCGGCAAGATGTTTTACCATGACCTGATGCTCTGCCTCTTCCTACTCTTTTTGTTTTTCCGGTTGCTCCTTCTGCAGGTCTTAAATCTTCTAACTTTATTTTTTCTGTCATTTTATATTACCTTTCATTTTATTCGGCTACTTTTAATAAATGTGGTATTGTATTTACCATTCCCATTATTGCCGGCGTATTTTCATGTTCTACTGTTTGATCTTTTTTGGTAAGTCCAAGTGCTTTTGCCACTCTTCTTTGTTTTTCTGTTGAGCCTATTAAGCTCTTTACTAACGTTATTTTAATCTTTTTATTTGTCATTATTATTTTTCCCCTTAATTAAGCATGTTTTTTATTGATAAACCACGTCTTTTTGCTACTACATCAAATGGTTTTAATGATTTTAATGCTTCTAATGTTGCATTCGCAGCATTTAATGGTGATTTTGATCCTAATGATTTACTTAGTATATTCTCTATTCCGGCTAATTCAAGTACCGCACGTACCGCACCACCTGCTATAACTCCTGTACCTTGTGATGCCGGCTTTAACATTACACTTCCTGCTCCTGATCTGCCTGTTATCGGATGTGGTATTGTTGTCTTATATATCGGTACATCTATTAAATTTTTTCTTCCGTCAGCTACTGCTTTTTGTATTGCTACTATTACTTCTGAGGCTTTTGCACAACCGACACCTACTTGTCCGTTTTTATTTCCTACTACTATTATTGCTCTGAAACTTAATTTCTTTCCGCCTTTTACTACTTTTGTTACTCTTCTAACTTGAATAACTTGTTCTGTCCATTCTGATTGTACAGGTTCACTTGTTGTTTCAATTTTTCTTTTCTTTGATTTTGTTTTAGTTTCTTCCACTGTTTGTACCTTTCATTTAGTAATTATCCTAAAAATAAAAAAAACATGAATAAAGACTTAACCTGCCTTAGTACAGTATATCTTTTTGCATGTTATTTGTTGGATTTTAATTTTCTGACTCTTTTATCTTATTATATAAATTTTAATTTGCAAGTATTTTGCTTAAATTTAATTTTCCATTTTTAAATATTTAACTTTTTGCCATGACAAATCGACATATTTTAATGTCGATTTTATGTTCTTTTGTTTTATTTCACTTAATATTGAATATAATGGAATTATTCTTTCGTATACTGATGGATCGATTTCTCCGAGTCTTATTTTAACACTTTCCAATTGAACATATGCATCATGCGGCTGCCTTAAATCGATATATTTTACTTTTTCTCCTGAATATACTTCTATCATTTTATATAGATTATATAAATTATTTATTTTTTCTTTATCCCATTTTTCATAATCATCACCTTTTGTTCCAAAACTTAATATTTTTACTGTGTTTTGTGTATTTTTTCACCGTCAAAACCTAATGCTGCAACTACAGGTGCCGTTTCTCCAGGGGCTATTATTATTGCCGGATTTATTTCTTCGACCATTATTACCAATCTTGCCGGCATCCAAAATCTCCTTACATATGCTCTCTTTACCGGTGGTAATTTCTCTATTTGGTCTGCTATCGGTGCCGGATTTATTTTGTATATCGGTATATTTTCGTATGGTATTTTTTTTATTTCCGCTATGATCTTATTTCTTGATGTTATTTCGTTTCCCAATATTTCTATTTTCTCTTTATCTTCATATATATCTTTTCCTAAATACCAGTAATGACACGTTGATACTCTATATACTGAATATAATATAAACAATATAAATAAAAATCGTAGAAATTTATATATCCTTCTAATTGCAATTTCACCCCGTCGGGCTTTTCGACGGAGTTTCTGTTGCTTCATTCTTCTTTCTACTATATATTCAGATGACATTTATCTGTTTAGTCCTGCATTATTCAATATTGTTAATACAAGTTCATCGTAATCGATTCCCATTGCTTTCGCTTGTGCCGGTAAATCACTTACATCCGTCATTCCGGGGCTTGTATTTATTTCTAATAAATATGGTATATTATCTTTCATCATAAAATCAATTCTCGATACACCCTTGCAACCGGCTGTCTTAAATGCTTCTATTGCTATTTCTTTGACATTTTTTGTAACTTCTTTCGATAAATTCGCCGGAACTATGAAATCTGACATTCCGCTTGTATATTTCGCTTCATAGTCATACCATTCTGTCTTTGGGCGTATCTCCAGTATTTCTGTTGCAAACGGAGTATTATTTTTCTCTAAAATTCCTACCGTTACAAAAAATCCGTCAACATATTCTTCTATTAATACATCATCATTATATTCAATTGCAGTTTCGTATGCTGATTTTAGTTCTTCTCTTTTATTTACCTTTGTCATACCAAAACTTGAACCTTCACTTACCGGTTTCGTAAATAGCGGATATTTTAAGTCTTTTGTTTTTTCGTATACGTCTTCGCCTTTTTGGACAAATACTGATTTCGCCATTGTTATTTTCTTATTTGTTGATAAGATTCTTTTTGTATACTCTTTATTCATTGTTATTGCACTTGCCATAACTCCGCAACCTGTATATTCTATGCCAAGTACTTCTAAAATGCCTTGTATACAACCGTCTTCACCATATTTCCCATGCAATGCATTATATGCCACTTCTATATTTTTTTCTTTTAACTGTTCGGCTATATTTTTATCAACTACTATTAATTCAGAATTCTCATATCCTAACCGTAATAATGCTTTTAATACATTTTTCCCTGATCTTATTGATACTACTTTTTCGCTTGATAACCCTCCTGCAAGCACACCTATTTTTGTATTTTTGTCATATTTCCTTGATTCATTATTTCCCATAATTTATACTCTTTCGTTCCTTCATCGCCGATATATTTTATTTCCGGTCTTAATTCTATTGTATATTTTTCTTTTACTTTTGAATACATTTTATACATTAATTTTAATACATCTTCTGACGTTGCATTTTCTTTATTGATTATAAAATTTGCGTGATTTTTAAAAACAACTGCCCCGCCCTCTTTTTCACCTTTCATATTACATAAATCTAATAATCTTCCGGCTGAATCATTTTCGGGATTCTTAAATATGCTTCCTGCATTTCCATATTTTAATGATGGTTGCCTTGTTTTTCTAAATTCAATATTTCTTCCCATTATCTCATTTATTTGGGATTCTTCTCCTTCTTTTAATTCAAATTCTGCTTCCAATAGCACATATTTTCTTTCGGTTAATATCGATTTCCTATATCCAAATTCCATAGTCTCTTTGTCTGTTTCAATGATTTTTTTATTACTTATATCATATATAATTGCTTTTTTGAATGTATCTGAAATATATTGATTATGGGCTGAAGCATTCATATATATCATTCCGCCAAAACTTCCCGGAAATCCGATTAAAAATTCAAAACCGGTTAAACTCCTTTTTTTACACTCATTAGCTATTATTGGCCCTTTTGTTCCGCAAGAAACCTTAATTATGTTTCCTTCGATATTATATTCCTCTATTTTTTTTGTTATTATTATACTTTTATTCGTGTTATCAGATGAAAACAGTACATTTGAACAATTTCCCAATATGTAATCATACTCATCCGTTGATAATAATTCAACTAACTCTTTTATTGAAGAAGGAAACGCAACTTTTTTGACTTTTCCTCCTATTTTAAATGTTGTATGATTTTTTATATCATAATCAGTATATATATCAGCCACTTCTTATTTCCTTTGATACTCTTTTATTATGCAATTCCCTAATTTTGTAATTGTTCCGGCTCCCAGTGTGATTACTATATCATTAGCTTTTAATTTCGGAAGTATTTTTATTGCAGCCTCATTCATATCACCTTCTATATATTCGCAATCGAAATTATTTAGCTCATCACAAAATTTCTTGGAATTTATATTTTCTATTTCTTTTTCACCGGCTGAGTATACATCAGTAACAAACAACTTATCAACATCATTAAATACAGTTTTAAATTCACTCCATAATCCTTGTAATCTTGAATATCTGTGAGGTTGAAAGACTACAACTAATCTGTTTTCGTTTTGCACGGCACTTTTTATCGCTTTTAATGTCGTTTTTATTTCGCTCGGATGGTGTGCATAATCATCATAGATTGTTATATTATTGAATTCTCCAACTTTTTGAAATCGTCTTCCCATTCCGGTAAATGTTTTAAAGTATTTATTTACATCTTTTATTTCTATTCCTGATTCTGTTAGAGCTGCTGCAACTGCTAATGAATTATATATATTATGCATTCCGGGTATACTCAATTCTATCTCGGTTTGAAAATTATTATTTATGTATAAATCATATTTAGAATTTAATCCCATAAATTTGATATTTTTTGCATTATATTTTGCATTATTTATTCCGAAAGTTATATAATTGAAATTTTTATATAATTCGATAAATTTTTTATTTCCTTCATTATCTATGTTGATTATTACTTTTTGGTTTGGCTTGTTCAGAAGATATTTATTGAATGTATTTGCTATATCAGGGAATCCGTTTTTATAGTAATCCAAATGATCTTTTTCCATATTATTTATAACTGCAATATCTGTTGAATATTTTTGAATTGTTCCGTCAGATTCATCCAGTTCTGCAATAAAATATTTAGATCCGTTATATAAACCGTTAATGTTAATTTCGGGAATTATACCTCCAATTATAAAAGATGGATTGTAACCGCCCTTATTTAATATGTAAGAACACAATCCTGATGTTGTAGTTTTTCCGTGTGTTCCTGAAAATCCTATAAAATACGAATCATCTCTTTTTGAAAATTCATCGGATATCATTTTTAAAATATCAGATCTATGATATATTTTTAATCCTAATTCTTTTGCTTTTACTATCTCAGGATTTGTTTCTTTTATTGCACTGCTTGCAATTACTATCATATCTTTTTGTATTAAATCTTTATTATGACCAATTGTTATATTAATTCCAATTTTTTTCAACAGATCTGTATATTTACTTGATTCAATATCTGAACCTGATACTTTAGCTCCTCGCTCTAACAAATATTTTGCAATGGCACTCATTCCTACTCCGCCTATTGCTATAAAATGAAATTTTTTACTTGTTAAATCCATTTTTTTCACTCTCTATTTAAAATAATTATTACAATTATAATTTAAAATTCATTTATATGCATGCTTGTATTATAATTAAAATAATTGTACAATAACTACACTTTAGTATAAATAAGAGGTCTTTATGAAATTACACGTACAAACTTTATTTGTTGCCATTGGGCTTGGTATAAAAAGAAATTGGCATATATTTATCGCCATAATTATTGGTATTATCTTAGGAAATTATTTGTTTGAACATAATATTCCAACTTTAGCTAAAGAAAATACCTGGACTACTTCTTTTGAACTATATTTAATTCAATTTTGGAAAATTTTAAATGTTATAGGTCAGGCATTTATTAGAGTTATACAAATGGTAGTTATTCCACTTGTCTGTAGTGCTATTGTTGTAGGTATTTCAAGTATCGGTGACAGTAAACAGATCGGTAAATTTGGGTCACAAATGATACTCTATTACGGAATTATTACTTTATTAGCCGTTATTATTGGGGCTATACTTGTTGTGACAATAAAACCGGGTATAGGTATCCAAGATGTGATGAGTATTACTACCGATCAAAATCTTCAAAGCATTGTAGATAACGCTATTCAATCTCAAAGAGATAATATCGGAAATCTGTTTTTGAGCATGATTCCTCAAAATCCTTTGGAGTCTCTATCTAAAGGTGAAATGATTCCTATTATTTTCTTTGCATTAATTTTCTCAATTGCACTATCTAAAGTCGGTGAAATTAACAGACCTATTGTTTCTTTCTTTGAATCAGTTTTTGCTGCAACAATGAAAGTTACTGATTGGATAATGATATTTGCAGCTCCCGGTATTTTCGCATTGACTTCAGTTGCTGTTTCTTCATTTGGGTTAGGCATTTTCTCTACAATTTCAAAGTTTTTTTCAGTTGTTTTCTTTGGTTTTTGTATTCAATTATTTATTGTTTATCCTTTAATTTTAAAAATATTTAGTAAAGTACCTGTAGGCACTTTCTATACTGCAATAATTGAAGCTCTGTTAGTTGCTTTCGGTACTGCAAGCAGCAGTGCTACACTTCCGTTAACAATTGCTTGCTGTGAAAAAAGAGGTATTTCTCACAGAATTTGCAGTTTCGTTCTTCCTCTGGGGGCTACTCTTAATATGGATGGTACTGCACTTTTTCAAACTATAGCAGTTATTTTCTTAATGCAGGCTTATAATGTTTCAATTGAATTGGTTCAAATTATTATGGTTATGGTACTTGCCATAATTGCTTCATCAACTTGTGCAGGTATACCGGGTGCCGGATTAATTACTATTGCTCTTGTTTTAAATGGTTTAGGATTATCTCCTGATCAATTAGTTAAAGGTTTTGCATTCTTGTTTACTGTTGATCGTGTAGTAGATATGTTTAGAACTACAGTTAACGTTGCAAGTGATGCCGTTGTAGCTGCTGTTATAGCTGATAATGAAAATGAAATTAATTATGATCTATTAACTAATACAGATGAATATAAAGATATTATTTAAAATCTTTATTAAATTAATTCAAAAAAAAGCTCCTTTTTGGGAGCTTTAATTTTATTCACTTTTATTTTATTCAGTGACACAATCTTTCGCTTGCTATCTTGAATTTTCCTTTTTATCTGGTTCTGGTGCAACGGCACTTTATAAATTTGGTTTAACTTATTTATATTTGTCTCGAAATTCCTTTCGTGCAAGCCAGTCTGCCTTTGATTGTACGAAATTTCATTAATCCAACTTTAACCGACTATGCCGGCACCCTACGGAAAATTCGCTCTTCGCAATCGCAAAGTTGCTCACAATTTAATCTACCAAAATTTGTTGTATTTCAACATTTGGCTTTCCAAGAACTCTCACTAATTCTAAAACGGAAGCCTTCATTTGACATCTTTGTGATGTTCCGTTAAAAAAATCTGTGTAAAAACAGCCTTCACATACGCAACCTCTTTTATAGCATTCTAAGGCTGTATTTGTCCATCTTCTTACTGCTATCGATCTACCCATATCTCTGCTTCTTAGCACTAGAATATCCTCCTTGATATTTAATCCCCAAAATATGTATATTCTTTATTTCATGTACATATTCTATATTTATTATTATATATACTTAGATATGTATTTCAAGAAATTTTATTCAATTATTACGTTATGATACAATATTTGTTAATATTTACTTTTATATAGTATATTCTATTTTCTTCATTTTCATAGATTTTTATAGTTTATGTTAAATTTTATCTGAATGAAATTGTCGGAAATTTCTTTGTTAAACCGTTTTTTATATTGCTTATTTCATTTTCTATTATTTCATCAGTTAATGTAGCTTCTTCATCTTGAAGTGTAATTCTATATGCTAAACTTTTATATCCTTCTTGTATGTGTTCTCCTGAATAGATATCAAATAAATTAGCACCTTTGAATAACTTAGAATTACTGCATTTCTTTATAGCAAGTAATATTTGTTCATTTTGTATATTTTTTTCTATTGCAAAAGATATATCTCTTTGAACATCAGGGTATTTGGGTAATGGTTTATATTTTGCTGTTGTTATATTTGCTGCTTTGATTAACTTACTCAAATTAATTTCAAATAAATATATATTTTGATTTATTTTCATTTTATCTTTAAGAATCGGATATATTTCTCCGAAGTGACCTACAATTTCAGGATTTTTCCCCAGTAATACTATTTTTGCACTTCTTCCTGGATGTAAATATTCACTATCTTCTGCTGGTGACAATTTAATTCTGTTTTTTATATTTAATAATTCAAATAAACTTTCTAATATTCCTTTTAATGTATAAAAATCTGCCGGTTGATGTTTTTTCCATAGATTTAAATTTGTATCACCGGTTATTACACCGCTTAATACTTGATTTTCTTCTACACCGCTGTCTGTTTGTGTTGCAGGTGATTTAATAAAATAAGTTTTACCTATTTCATATATCCATACATTTTTTTGTCCATTATCAAAATTGTATTTTAATGTTGATAATATATTTGCAATTAATGTTTGTCTTAGCATTGTATGTTCATCTGATTGAGGATTTTGTACATATACTGCCATATTTGGTTCATAAGAAATATTAAATTGATTTAATAGCGGCTCTCCTATTAATGATGATGTCATTGCTTCATTAAATCCATATCCAAGAAACATATTGTTAATTGATTTTAATATTTTGGACTCGGTTGAAATATCCGGAGATTGAGTTTTAGTTGGCAATGCAGATATAATTTTATCATATCCGTATATTCTTGCTATTTCTTCTATTAAATCAACTTCTTGTTTTACGTCATTTATTCTAAAACTTGGTACTTTAAATTTTGCCGAGATTTCATTATTTTCTTTAAGTTCAAATTCTAAATTTTTAAGTATATCTATACATTGACTTCTTGATATTTCAACTCCAAGATATCTTTTAACCTGATCAAATCTTAATGTAATTATATTATCATCAATAATATTTTTACCTGTTTCTACTATTCCATCCGTAATTGCATCGGCATATTTAACCATAAGTTCCATTGCTCTTATCAATGCCGGTTTTGTTGATTCAATATCAACTCCACGTTCAAACCTTGCACATGCTTCGCTTCTGTAGCCGATACTTCTTGAATTTTTCCTGTTTGTATGTGGAGTAAAATATGCTGATTCCAATACGACATTTTTTGTTTTGTCGTCTATTTCCGAATTTTCACCTCCAAAAACTCCTGCTATACATACTCCTTTTTCTTCTGTTGCTATTAATACTGTATCTTTTGTTAAACTT
>CANPZN010000044.1 GCA_947588785.1 Candidatus Gastranaerophilales bacterium | reverse complement strand
TTTATTGTTAAAAGTAAGGACTCCCCATTTGCCGTCCTCTTTTACTTTTACGGTATCAACTCCGAGTTTTTTAATCTTTTCATATTTAAACGGAATTAATATTGAATTATCATCTGAATTTAAAACACCCCATTTCCCATTTTGTTTTTTTATTTTAATATTTTGAGGTATTTCGGATTTAAAAATGAATGTACCTTGTTCAACATTCTTATATTGAAGAAGTGAAGCGGCTGAGTTATTATCTTCACTTACAGGCAATGCCATAATCGGAAGATTTGAAATCAATAAAAAGGAAAATGCTAAAAATAATGATAAAATCTTTTTCATCTTAACTCCTATAATTCTTAATTTGTCAGGGTAAATATTCTCTGATAACTTGTATACCAGATTATAACATATTTACTAACAAAAAACAGAAGTTTAACTTCTGTTTTTATATTTAATCCGGTGTCGCAGCCGTATAGTTGATCACCTTTTAAAAACGCTACTTTAAAATTTTGCTGTCTTTGGGCTTGTCATTCGCTCGCTTTCGCTCGACCCCACCCTACGGAAAATTTGTTTAATGCGTTTTTTCAAAATAATCAATAATTTCTTCAATATGTCCGTCAATATCGACTTTTTCCCAAACTTTGACAATGTGACCTTCTTTATCAAGAATAAATGTAGTCCTTTGTATGTTTTGAATTTCTTTATTATGCTCTTTTATGGCTTCTTTTAATTTATTTAAACTATCTGATAAAAGTGGAAAATTTAATTTATGTTTCGTTTGAAATTCGATATGATCTTTAATTTCATTAGCACTTACACCAATAACTTCAGCAAAATTCTTTAATTTATTTAGTGCTTCTTTAAATTTATTGGCTTCTTCGGTACAAACTGGAGTATCATCTTGAGGATAAAAGTATAAAATTACATTTTTACCTTTAAAATCAGATAATTTATAATTTTTTTCTTTTCCGTTTTCATCTATTCCTTTTAATTCAATGTCTAAATAATGCATAATATCTCCTTCTAATTTAATATTGTTAACGCATTCAAGAACAAAAAGCATATTCATTGTTTGCTGGTTTCGTAATTTTTAAAATTCTATTCCTTGTCTGGAAATTTTTCCGGATATTTTAATCTAGTGTCGCAACATTACGCTTGCTCCTCGCAACCGTAAAGTTGCTCACCTTTTCAATACGCCACTCGCAAATTTTTACTCACACCTTCGGCTTATCGTAAAAATTTACTCGGACATTTTAATTTAAGTTTATGCACAATTAATGAAAAAAACATTATATATTGTGTTATTGTGAAGGATAATCAAAAAAATGAAACTTTCTTTAATTACTATAGTCTTATACCTTTGAAGGATAAACAAATATAAAATTTTATATTATAATGTAGAAGAATAAGGAGAGAGTTGTGAAAAAAAAATTAAAGAACTGTACATTGATGGCATTAACATTATTATTTGTTTTAGTACTTTGTAATAAGACAAATACTGCAATGGCACAATCAGAAACTGAACTTTATGATATGGTTTGGAGAATAGTAAACAGTAAATTTCTCGATCAAAACAGTAATGGACAGGATTGGAATAAATGGAGAAATAAGTATGATGATAAAATTAAAACTCCGGAAGATGCCTATGTCGCAATAGATACAATGATAGCCAGTTTGAATGACAGATATACAAAATTTGTACCGCCAAAAGAATTTGAAGAAGAAAAAAGTATGATAAAAGGTTCTTTATATGGTATTGGAATTCAAATCGGACTTAGAGATGGCAAAATCTTAATTATTTCACCACTGGAAGATACTCCCGGTGATAAAGCAGGATTAAAAGCAGAAGATGAAATACTCTCAATAGACGGAATTTCAACTAAAGATATGTCTGTTGAAAAAGCAGCAGATAAAATAAGAGGGAAAAAAGGCACTACGGTTAAACTTTTAATTAAACGTAAGGGCACGGAAAATAAAACTTATTCTATTGTAAGAGATGAAATTAATATAAAATCTATTTCCGTAAAATTACCTGAAAACTTTAAACTCGATGATAAAATAGGTTATATTCGTTTAAGTTCATTTATGGGTAAACATTCAGGACAGGATTTTAAGGATGAACTGGTAAAATTAAAAGATAAAGAAGGAATTATTATTGATTTAAGAGGAAATACAGGAGGTCTGCTTACAAATGCTCTTGATATTGCGGATCTGTTTCTGTCAGACGAAATAATAGTAAGCACTGTAGATAGAAATAATTATAAAGAAACTGCTAAATCAGGCAGATCATTTATATCAGATCAACATCTTGTTGTATTAATCAACAAAGGAAGTGCTTCAGCAAGTGAAATACTTTCGGGAGCATTAAAAGATAATAATAGAGCACTTCTAATCGGTGAAAGTACCTTCGGAAAAGGTTTGGTGCAAGAAGTTAAATCTCTGACTCCGTTTGGAGCAGGTTTAAATATTACTGTACAAAAATATTTAACTCCTAACGGAACAGACATTAATAAAAAAGGTATAGCACCTGATATAGAAGTAAAACTTACGGATGAAAACATTAAAGCTAAAGATGATGTCCAACTTAAAAAAGCTCAAGATGTATTACTTCAAATGATAAAAAATGATAAAATGACTGCTAACCGTTAATTTTTTGATAAATTATTTGTGCGGCATTTAATACGGGATCTATAGCTGGAGAATATGGTGGTGAATATGGTAAATCCAAGTTCATAAATGACTCCAGCTTAGTCTTACTTAATATAGCCGGAATTACGGTATTTATTCGCTTATTAACATCACCTTCTCCAATACCTTGGATACCAAGTATTGTATGTGTGTTTTTGTCAGCTATTAATTTCAATGTCATTGTTCCTGAATTCGGCATATAACCTGCTTTATCCCTCTTCGTGACTATCGCATATTCAGGCTTAAAACCAAATTCAATTGCTTCTTTATAACTTATACCAATAATTGATATGGTAAAATCAAAATACTTTGTAATTGTTGAATTTAATATTCCTTCAAATAAACATTCACCACCGGCTATATTAATTGCAGCACATCTGCCTTCTTTGTTTGCCGTTGACCCCATAGGCACCCAGGTATATCTGTTTGTTACAAGATTAAAATTATCTGTACAATCCCCTACGGCGTATATCCCGTTTTTTGAAGTTTTTAATGTTTTATCAACTTTTATACTGTTTTTTATACCAAGTTTTATATCACTATCTAATATAAAATCCGTGTTAGGTCTGACACCCGTTCCCAGTACAACAAAATCAGTTTCTATTTCTTTTCCGCTTCTTGTTATTACTTTTTTTACTTCGTTGTTTTCATTCCCTTGAAATGCAATAACTTCTTCGTCTGTTAAAATACTGACTTGCCCCGGATTCCTTCCTATAATATAATCCGTTATTCTCTGAGCAAAATCTTCATCAAACATTTTTAATATTTGTTTATCTCTCTCTAATAAGGTCACTTGCAAATTGTTATGTACAAATGCCTCCATTAATTCTATTGATATATAACCTCCGCCAAGTAATACAACTTTTTGTGAAGTTAACATTTTCTCTTTTATTTTTATTCCATCTTCAATAGTTCTTAATGTAAATATATTCTTTAAATTTATGTTTACTATATTAGGTATTATTGGAACTGCACCGGTAGCTATAACTAAAATATCATATTTTACTTCGTATTTATTTCCGGATATTAAATCTAATAATGATACAGTCTCTTCTTTTGTATTTATACCACTGCATTGCTGATTTAAATGTATATTTATACCTTGTTTCCTAAAATCTTCAGGAGTTCTTATGATTAATGTTTCAGAATGCTGAATAATATTCTCTATAAAATAGGGAAGTCCGCAGGCAGAGTATGATATTATATTCTCTTGTGTGTATAAATCAATTTGAATATCAGATTTTTCACGTCTTAATTTCGCTGCAACTTTAGGCCCTGCAGCTCCACCACCTATTATTACAACTTTTTCAGTCATTATTTCTCTGCTTTCTACTTAAAATATCATCCTTTGTATTTCAATTGATTCTATCTCTAATAAAGATTTCTCTAATTTAAATGCATCTTCTTCTTGGTCAATTTCTAATAAAATTATTCCTGATGATGAACAAAATATTGTAGAATTATTTATCCCTATCCGCAATTTTATAATGCAATTGAATTCTGTTAAAATTCTTTGTAATTCAATTGCATTTTTGACCTTATCATTTATTTTTATTCCTAATATTACAGTCATTAATTTATTCTTTTATTTCAAGTCTTTTTGTTTCTTTATTTTCTCGCTGTAGTTTTGGTAAGGTTAATGTTAATATCCCTTTCTTTAAGTCGGCATTTGACTTCTCTACATCAATTTCGTAAGGAAAATATAAAGTTCTTGAATAATTACCATACCTAAATTCTGTTTTATGATATTTATGCTTTCTATCTTCACTTTCTTGTTCAACATCTTTTTTCGCTTCAATTTTGACATATGATTTATTAATATCTACATCTATGTTTTCTTTGCTTATTCCCGGTAATTCTATTTTTACGCAATATGAATCTTCATATTCTTTAACGTCTACGGGCATTGCCATTCCATTAATTTCTTGATGAAATATGTATTCCGGAAACAAATTATCAAAACTTTTTTGTAATATTGCATTAATATCATTATTTAATACATTTAAAAATGTATCTGGTTTCTTTATTAAGTATTTCATATCTTTTCTCCAATTTAATAAAATAGACGTCGGATTAATTATCCGATGTCTATTGTTTATAAAAAGATATTTTTTATCATTACTCTAACGGCTATTCTTCTAAGGGAATTATTTTCCCCATTTGATTTTGCTTTATTCTTTCTATTACCGAATCAACTAAAAATTCATACGTACTTTGATTTTTGAATGCTTCAGGAAATTCTTCTCTTATCATTTTCTCAACCATTAATCTTATTTTAATATCTTCTTCTATAAATTTATTTTCAGCAATTAAAGAAGTTAAAAATTTATTTTTTTTGTATTGGGTATTTGAGAACTTTAACCAATCTATTTGAGGTTTAATATTGGTTAATTTTTTTACTAGTTTAAAATTTTTCAAACCGAACATTTAATATAAATTTCTCCATTTTTAATAGATACATCATCTACTTTTTTAACATGATTCTCCTTTATATATGATAAAACATTTTCTACCTTTTGTACAGTCTTGAGCTTCTCTTCCAGTGAATATAATACTAAGTCGTATAAAAGAGAATTATTTTTTATCATTGGAAATTCTTCATTTAGTATTTTTACTATCATTAAAGAAAGTTTATCATTGTCACTATAATTAGTTGTTAATGGATTTGTTATATTTGAAGTATTATCTTTACTTGTTAATTTTACTGTAACCTTTTTTTCATTATTGTCCATGATATTTTCCTTACTTTGTCAATACATTTTTTTTAAGATCAATGAAAATTTAAGATTTACAAAATTGCTTAATTTCGTTACAAAAATTAATAAAATAAAAATGTAAATATTTGTAAAATTAAATATAAAAATATATTCATTTTTTAAAGTTTTAATTTTTAAATCCGTCATAACGTATATATTCGGAATATAGCCCTTAGGCAAAAGGAATGTAATAAAGCAACAATAAAATTAAATTATAAATTGAAATAATTGTTGTGGTATGTGTAAAAGAATTGATTTTTAATAAAGGTGTTAAGTATGTCAGAAATGAGAATAGGTCAAAACCAAGTTATAAAAGAAGGAAAAGGAATTTCTTTAAAAAGTGACTATGGATCAAAAAAAATTAAATATGAAAAATTAATGAAAGGATTATCGAAAAGTGACATAGCAAATTCACCTACTGCATATCAGAAAGAATTAGAAATGCTTGAAGAAATGCATAAATCAGCTCAACAGGAAAAATTAGAAAGTGAATTGGCTTGGATAGAAGATAGACATTCAGAACTTCAGAAAAAATTAGAGTCAGAATCCAAAGATATGCTATCAGGCGGATATTATACATATTTTCTGCATGATAATCCTTCAGCAAGAACATCAGAAGTTCAGGAAGAAAGAGATTCCGTTCCAAAAAATTTGCTGGATGGTTATAAGGTATATACCGGAATTAGTGAAAATGAACTTGATGATACAACAAAAGAAGTTATATCTTGTTTCGATGAAACTACCGCTGATTCCTATCATTTGGATTATTTATTGAGTAAATGTAAAAATGATGATAATACATATAATCCTGAAATGATTGACGTTGTAAAAAGATTGGCGGCAAAAGGTGTAAAAGCAAGCGTTATTTCTCAAATCCTTGAAAAGTTTGATGCTACTCCTTTAGGTGAAAAAGTTTATCATATAGATAAAGATGCTGTTAGAAATATAGAAATTTTTAAATCAAAAGATTTTGATGATATTTCAGCATCTGTTTGTGCAAAATTTTTACAAGATAATTTTGAAGATAAAGAATTAGTACGAAATCAAATTATTACATTAAAAAATATAAATCTTTCAACAGATACGGTATTAAACATATTAGACTCATTAAAAGTACAAGATGTTAATACAGGATTAATAAAAATTGATAATTCATCTGTGAAATCTGTTATTGATATTAAAAGAGCTCTTGCTTCAACAAGAAAAAATGAAAAAGAAGAAAGAGAAAGCTCTCTGTATAATTTAGGTCGAAAAACCTTTATTTTTGGTGATAATATGCTTGTAACCAAAAATGGAAAAAGTTTATATTCTTCAACTATTAGTAAAAATAGTGTTATTGAAATGCAGAAAGAATATCAAAAAGCATTAAATGACCAAGAAGAAGAAATATTAATTGATTTCGTTAATCAATATAAAGAAAAAGACGGATCTATTGCCCCATTAAATGTAAGAAAATTTGCAACACTTAGAAGATTGGGAATTGTTTACTCTCAAATAATGAATATAATGCACTTGTGTTCCGCTAATAATGATGAAGTTTCATTTGATACAATAAAATCAATAGGAAAACTTAAAGAGTCAGGAGCATTGAGTGAAGATATTCCTGTATTAATTTCATCTTGTCAGGAGGATACAGGTTATTGCAATAATGATGATTTACATAATGCTTGTATTCTAACAGCTTCTGTTATTGATGGCGAAACGGTTTCCGCTTTACTCCCGGTTGTACGTGAAAATGATAAGTTATTAAGTTTCTTTACTGATATATCTTCATCATTCGATCAAAAAGAAAATTTGATAGATGTATATAACATTCTTCAAGAAAAAGTTGATAATTTAAATGAAAATTTATTGGAAAATACATCACAAAATATACAAACAATGTCATCATCTAACATAGCAGGAAAAGATATAGTTTCTATTCTGGAATCTTTAGATGTGAATACAGAAGGTGTGTTTGATGATGAAGATATTCAAAATGCTTGTGCGTTAAAACAATTTGGTATTAGCGGTAAACTTATACCTGCTTTATTGCCGCAAGTAAAATCAAATGACATCGCAAAAGATTTTGTGGCTGATATGGCTTCTGTATTTACAAAAGATGAAGATATTATTGATATGTTCAATATCATAAAAGATAATAATGGACAATGCAGTGAAAATGCTATTGAAGTAGTTATGAAACTTTTGGAAAATATGAAATCTTCATATCAAAAATTTTATCCTGCTAAATTTAAACACGATTCAATTAATTTAATTAATTATATTAAAAAAGTAGATAATAAAAGTTATGTAAGTGATGAAGCAGCTTCTATTTGTTCAATTCTATGCTATAACCATGCAACTATTGATCAAATAAGAAAAGTTATAGGTGCAAGTCAGACTTTTCATATTGAACAGGATCAAGAAGAAATGAATGAGGCAATGCAATCACATGTAAAAATGAACTATGCTGAAACTTTAAAACATTTACAAAATGTAAATAAAAGTAAAAAGGAAGTTTGGCAGATAGATCCTCAACTTGCAGAACTTGCATGGCAATTAGCACTTAGACAAGTATCTCCGAATGATATTGCAGAAGTGCTTGATAATTGTTGTAAAAATAATGCTGAATTAAAACAATCTAAAGTTGAAAAAGTATTTAATATGTTAGAAAAAGGTGTACCTATAAAAAAGATTAAAGATAGCATAATGCCTGCTATTACGACCGCTCCTAAAACGTAGTATTAAACTATTCGAGTAAAGTCGTTACTCTTACTGTGTTATAAATTAATTGAGCATCTCTATGGCAAACATAACGTTTGATAAAATCTTGCGGTATTGAATATGTAATGAACATTCTATTGAAATTTTGACAATATAAAAGTTATGTAACTAAAAAAGTCGGTCAAATATACCAAAATCATTATGAGATTAGGTAATATTCTCAAAATTGTACAATTCAAAGTCCAAATTTTTAATGGAGCTTTTTATTGTCGGACTTTGGGTTATTAAAAATTCCCTGTATCTGTTTGAAAAAGACTCTTTCCCTGTTCCCTTCGGGAGAATATTTGAATCGATATGTTCTTTTATTGATGGATGAATAATAATTTCAGTCAGAGAATTCTCATCTTTAATATGTTTTAAACCTTCAATAATTGTTTCTTCACTCATCATCCCTGTATACATAACACCAATTAAAAAATCATTTGTATTAATATTTAATCTAGTGTCGCAACCTTGTGCTTGAAGTCTTGAATTTTCCTTTCTCACACTTCGCTTTGCTACGGATACAGGCTCATTGATTTCGCCTATCGGCTCAATAATTCGCTTTGTATCGTTCGAGTGCTTCACTGCACTTCGTTTGTCGTTTAGCTCGCCCTCACATTCTCGGGTTTGCTCACTTATGCTCGACTTCATACTACGAAAAATTCGCTCATCTGAGTTGTAAAATTGCTCACATTCCTTATCTCGAAATTTTCTCGGACAAATTTTTACTTGATTAAAGTGATTAAGTGAATTTAAAAGCATGTTTTTACAAGTGTTAATTAAAAGATTTTTGTAATAACAAGATCGTTTTAATTGTGACGATGAGCGAAATTCAGAAGAGTCTGAGGTGAAGTGCGACTCTTGATTAAATTTTGCTTTTGTTAAGTAGGGTATTTCTTTATGAGTTCTAATATATTTAATTTTGTATTCATTAGATAAATTTACTATTAAATTAAATATAGAAGGAATAGCATGTATATGAACGTGCGAATCAACATGTGAGATATAAACGCCGGCATTTAAAAGTTTTTCTAATTGTAATCTGAATTCTTTTTCTATGGCATTTAAAAATTTTTTGTCAGTGGATTTAGACAGGATTTTTATAAATCCATTGTTAAAATTTCCGTCATTTCCACAAAGCAATGGATCTTTTGATAAACATTTCCCTTCAATTATATTAAAATGAAAACCCGGAAACAAAAAAGGAATTTGCGGTAATATTTCATATATTGCATGATTAAATCCATCCATATTTGCCATTAAACTTGAAGATGTTATTATTCCATTAATGAATCCTAATTTAATTGCTTCATTGATATCTTTAGAATATCCGAAATCATCGGCATTTATAATTACTTTTTTCATTTGCATTATTCCGGTATATAATTTATTATTTTTATAAACAATATTAACATAAAGGTAAATTATTTATGCAGCCTACTTTAGCAATTATTGTCCCTTGTTTAAATGAAGAAGATTGTATAATGTTCACTTATCAAAAATTGGACAAAATTTTAAAAAATCTGGTTGAATCAAATTCAATTTCACAAAACAGCTTTATAATATTTATTGATGACGGAAGTAGTGATAATACTTGGAATTTAATTTCGGAGCTAAATAAAAATAATCCTTGTAATGTAAAAGGAATAAAGTTTAGTAGAAATTTCGGGAATCAAAAAGCAATATTAGCAGGAATTTTAGAATCATATAATATGCAGGCTGATTGTTTTATAACAATTGATGCTGATTTACAACAGGATGAAAATAAAATTGAAGAATTTATTCAAAAATATAAAAATGGGGCAAATATAGTATTCGGTATAAGAAATAATAGAAAAACAGATGGATTTTTAAAGAAAATTACAGCTCTGGCTTTCTATAAAATTATGAATTTATTGGGAGTAAATATAAAGGTAAATCATTCGGATTATCGTTTGATTGACAGAAGTGCGGTTGAAATATTACAACAATATCGGGAAACAAATTTATTTTTGCGTTGTATTTTTAATGAAATCGGTTTAAAAAAAGATTATGTTTTCTTTGAGGTAAAACCGAGAAAAAAAGGAAAATCTAAATATAGTATTACTGATTTAATGTCATTAGCATTAAGTGGTATTACTTCTTTTAGTATTGTTCCATTAAGAATAGTTTCGTGTATAGGTTTATTTATGTCGCTTATCAGTTTTATAATCGGTATAAGTGCATTTTGGGATTATTATTATTTGAAAACAACTGTTTCAGGATGGACAACAATTGTTGTTGCCTTAGGGTTTATTGGTGGAATGCAAATACTGTGTATAGGTATTATCGGTGAATATTTAGGACAATTATTTTATGAAATAAAAGCAAGACCAAGGTATATTATTGAAACAAAATGTTCTTAATTATTGTTATCTTCCAGCCAAATAAAAGTTTTTGGGACAATTGTATTAAAAGGATTATTAATTTTCTCATAATTTAGCGGATTAGAAATGTATAAATTTATTTTGTTTATTTTTTCTTTTATTTCAAATAAATAATTCAAAATTTTCATATTATATTTCCAATATTATTATAAATCCGGTTGTGTCATTGCGAAAAAGTAAATTATCAAATAATTGGATTTTCTTTGAAAAGTTTTCGGATAATTTATTATAAAATTTTTTATTAACAAAAAACATATTCTTTATATTAATAAATAGAAATTTTTATAATACTTGTGTATAATTTTTTTATGCTAAAAAAAATTTTAATAGTTGATGATACAAAAACATGGTTAATTTTTCATAAAGATTTGATAGAAAAACTTTATGGAGATTTATTTGAAATAACACTTGCGAATTCCGCAATGGAAGCTTTTAATATTATCAGGCATAATATAGATGATCCTTTTTGTCTTGTAATAACTGATTTACAAATGGAAACCGATTATGAACCTCAATTAGCAGGCGAATGGTTAATTGAAAAAATAAAAGGATTGAAAGAATATTCGACATCACATATTGTAATAATTTCAGCAATGTATAATATAGAGCAAATAGCAGAGAAATACAATGTAGAGTGTATTTCAAAGAATATGCTGATTAATAACAGGTTATTACTTAAATTTGTATTTGAAAAGTTAATGCCATTTTTAAATAATATATAAAATATAGATTTTGTTTGTGTTACTATAAATTTGATTATGATAAATTGTAACATGTCGAAATATTCAATAGTAGTTTTGGATGAAGTGTTTTCAACGAATGGTTATGCACTCGAAAATATGCCATTTTTGGAAGATGGTACTGTTATATTTGCATTAAATCAGACGTCAGGTCGTGGCAGGTATAATCGGAAATGGATTAGTGATAATTCAGGAAATATTTATATGTCATTAGTTATAAAACCAACAAATTTAAATAATTATCCGATAACAAATTTAACTCAATATTTATCGGTGATAATTTGTGAATTTTTGCAATCAGAATTCTCACTTAACCCGCAAATTAAATGGCCGAATGATATTCTTATAAACGGAGCAAAAATATCCGGAATCCTGGCTGAATCATCATATAAAAATAATAAAATAGAAGGTATAGCTCTTGGACTCGGCTTGAATGTAAATATGACCGAAGAAACAATCCATCAAATAGATCAAAAGGCAACTTCATTACACGTTCTTTTAAATAAAAAATTTGATTCAGAGTTATTACTTAGAAAATTAATGGATAAATTTTATCAAAATTATGAAGAATTTGTACGTTACGGATTTAAATCCATAAAGGAAACATATATAAAAAAATGTGGATTCTTAGGTAAAAAAATAATAATAAAAGAAAATGAATCACAAAAAAAATATATAGCTAAAGCCATAGATGATGAAGGGCTTTTAATAGCAATAGATGAGTTTAATAATGAATGTAAAATAATAACAGGAGATGTATTATGTTAAATTTGAATGAAGGTTTAACACTGATGGCAACAGGAATGGGAACGGTATTTTCGTTTTTAATAATTCTGTGGTTTGCGGTTAGTATAATGGGAAAAGTTGTGGCTTGGCTGAATAAATTGTTCCCGGAACAGGTAAAAGAAGCAATTACAGCTTCACCAAGAGCAATTAATCCGGAAATAGAAATTGCAATCGCTATAGCAGCAGCAAAATTAAGAAAATAATTCTCAGAAAAATTTTGCTCAAATGTAAAAATTTATTATACAAAGGCAAAAATAAAAAGCCTTTTAATAAAAAAAAGTTTATACGGCAAAATTTTCAATGACATAATTAAAAAGTTAATCAATATAAAATTGTAATACCGGTTTAAATAAGTAGATTAGATATAAAGAGGACAAAAAATGACAAAAAAACAAATTAAAGTTATGGATACATCGTTCCGTGACGGATTTCAATCCGTATATGGAGCAAGAGTATTTACAAAGGATTTTTTACCGGCACTTCAAGCAGCAGTGGCAGCCGGTCTGAAACATTTTGAAGTTGGTGGCGGGGCAAGATTTCAATCACCTATTTTCTATTGTAATGAAAATGCATTTGACATGATGGATACAATAAGAAAAACAGTAGGCCCGGATATTAATCTTCAAACATTGGCAAGAGGTGTAAATGTTGTAGGATTAGATTCTCAACCTAGAGATGTTATTAATCTTCACGCTAAAATGTTTAAAAAACATGGAATGACTACTATTAGAAATTTTGATGCGTTAAATGATGTAAATAATTTAATATATTCAGGTCAATGTATAGTAGATAATGGTTTAAAACATGAAGTTACAATTACTATGATGGAATTGCCAATAGGTTGTAAAGGTGCTCACGATGTAGAATTTTATGAAAGAGTATTACGCTCTATATTGGATGCGGGAATTCCGTTTACATCATTGGCATTTAAAGATGCATCAGGAACTTCAGCACCTCAAAAAGTATATGAAACAATAAAAAGAACAAGAGAAATATTAGGTTCGGAAGCACATATAAGATTCCATTCACATGAAACGGCAGGAACCGGACTTCTGGCTTATAGAGCAGCATTAGATGGCGGTGCTGACGGTATTGATCTTTCAATGAAACCGGTATCAGGCGGTACTGCACAACCTGATATTGTTTCTATGTGGCATGCTTTAAAGGGTACAGATTATGATTTGGGCATTGATATAGAAAAAATATTGGAAACTGAAGAAATATTTAAAGAATGTATGAAAGATTATTTCTTACCTCCTGAAGCATTGGCTGTAAATCCAGTGATTATATCTTCTCCTCTGCCGGGTGGTGCATTAACTGCAAATACGCAAATGATGAGAGATAATGGCACAATGGATAGATTCCCTGAAGTAGTTGCAGCAATGAAAGAAGTTGTTGAAAAAGGCGGATTCGCTACATCTGTTACTCCGGTATCTCAATTCTATTTCCAACAAGCATATGCAAATGTAATGTTTGGAGCTTGGAAAAAAATAACTGAAGGTTACGGTAAAATGGTACTCGGATATTTCGGAAAAACTCCTTGTACACCTGATAGCGAAGTTATAAAAGAAGCATCAGCCCAGTTGGGACTTCAACCTACTACTGAAACTGTACTGGATTTAAATGATAAAGATCCTAAAAAAGGTATAGAACCTGCCAAAAAAATGCTTGCTGATGCAGGATTGGAACAGACAGAAGAAAATATATTTATTGCGGCTGCTTGTAAAGAAAAAGGAATTGCATTTTTACAAGGTAAAGGTACGATAGGTGTTAGAAAAAATGAACCTGCAAAAGCAGAATCAGCTGCTGTTACTTGTTCTAATACGGAAGGTTGTACGGTTAGTGTTAATGGTAAAAAATATGCCGTAAAACTTCAAAACGGAAAAGCAGTTGTTAACGGTAAAGAATATACTGTAGATATTAAAGATGGCATTGAAGAGTCAACAGCAAATTCCGGCTCAAATGCTGAAGGAACTGCAGTTAAAGCTCCTATGCCGGGTGCTGTATTACGTATATTAAAAAATGTCGGAGACAGTGTAGAAGAAAACGAAGAAATTCTCGTAATGGAAGCTATGAAGATGGAAACACCAATAAAATCACCTGTTGCAGGAACTATAACTTCACTTTCTGTTTCTCAAGGTGACAAAGTACAAACCGGTCAAGTAATGGCAACGGTAGGTTAGGAGGTATAGTCATCATGCAATTAGTTGACGGATTAACACAATTGTGGTATTCAACAGGAATATATAACTTTATTCAAACAGCAAAAGAAAATATAGATGGTACTTGTGTAGAGCAATTTTTGACTCATTTCGGTCAGCCTATAATGATAGTAATATGTTGTTTTCTTCTTTGGCTCGGAATAAAAAAACAATTTGAACCTTTATTATTAGTTCCAATTGCTTTTGGCGGTTTATTATCAAATATTCCAATGCCATTAGGCGAAGAAATTGCAGGCCCAAATGGATTTTTAGGTATAATTTTTGCAGCAGGTATAGATAAAGGATTATTTCCGTTAATCATATTTATGGGTGTAGGTGCTATGACAGACTTTGGCCCGTTAATAGCAAATCCTAAAACCTTATTATTAGGCGGTGCTGCTCAATTTGGTATATTTGGAGCATTATTACTTGCATTGCTTTTAGGATTTGATATTCAATCAGCAGGTTCAATAGGCATTATTGGCGGTGCAGATGGCCCTACTTCCATATATGTAACAACAAAATTAAATAAAGATATATTAGGTTCAATTGCTGTAGCTGCATATTCATATATGGCTTTAGTTCCGGTAATTCAACCTCCTATTATGAAATTATTAACAACTGAAGAAGAACGTAAAATTCAAATGACACAGTTAAGAGAAGTTTCAAAACGTGAAAAAATTGTATTTCCTCTTGTTGTTTTAGTTCTTTGCTTAATATTTTTACCATCAGCTTGCCCATTAGTTGGTGCATTAACTTTTGGTAATTTATGCAAAGAATGTGGTGTAACAGATAGATTATCTGATACTATGCAAAATGCTTTAATTAATATTGTAACAATATTTTTGGGATTAACTGTCGGGTCAAAACTTCAAGCAGACCACTTTTTAACGGTTGAAACATTAAAGATATTATTATTAGGTATTATTGCATTTTCATTGGCTACTGCAGCAGGTGTAATTATGGCAAAGATAATGAATTTATTCTTAAAAGAAAAAATCAATC
>CANPZN010000043.1 GCA_947588785.1 Candidatus Gastranaerophilales bacterium | reverse complement strand
TGAAGAAAAAAATATTAATCTTGCTATAGCAAAAAAGTTAATTAATATGTTATATGATTCAGGTGCTGATGTTTCATATTCCAGAATAGATGATAGACAGGTAAATCTATATGAAAGGGTCAGACTGGCAAAATACTATAATGCATTGATATCATTGAGTATTCATTGTAATTCTTTGCCTAACGGAAAAGATCCTTATATAATGCATGGTACTGAAGCCCATTATTATAATGATAATGCTAAATTACTGGGGGAAATTATAAAAAATAATCTGGCTAATGATTTAAATCTAAAGGATAATGGTTTGAGAAAATCAAGTTTTGCACTGAATAGATCGACAAATCCTGTATCAATACTGGTAGAAGTAGCATATATGATAAATCCTGAAGAATATTTACTTCTAAAAAATGATGATTTTCAGACTAAAGTTGCAAAATCCTTGAAAAAAAGTCTTGAAGAATACTTGATTTTGATCTATCAGAAAAAAAATATGATATAATATTGTTTATTTTATGGAGAAAAAATATGAATAGTATGGTAACATTTAAATCAAGCTATTTGCAGCAAGTTATTGAAATGGCAGAAAAGAAAAATAGCAATGAACCTGAATTTATGCAGGCTATGAAAGAAGTTTTATGTTCTTTAGAACCTTTGATTATAAAAAATGAAGAAGAATATAAAAGAAATTCACTTATAGAACGATTAATAGAACCTGAGAGAATCATAACATTCAGAGTTCCTTGGTTGGATGATAAAGGCCAGGTACAAGTAAACAGAGGTTACAGAGTTCAATTTAACGGCTCAATAGGACCTTATAAAGGTGGTTTAAGATTCCATCCTTCTGTTAACCAAAGTATAATGAAATTTTTGGCATTTGAACAAATATTTAAAAATGCATTGACAGGATTGCCTATAGGTGGTGGAAAAGGCGGAAGTGATTTCGATCCAAAGGGTAAATCTGACATGGAAATTATGAAATTTTGCCAAAGTTTTATGAATGAATTGCAAAAACACATCGGACAAGATGTAGATGTTCCTGCCGGTGATATTGGTGTCGGGGCAAGAGAAATCGGTTATTTATTCGGTCAATTCAGAAAAATAAGAAATACATATGAAGCCGGAGTATTAACAGGTAAAGGTATAGAATATGGCGGATCTCTCGCAAGAAAAGAAGCTACAGGTTATGGACTAATGTATTTTATGAGAGAAATGCTTAAAGCAAATAATATTAGTATTTCAGGTAAAAAAATAATTATTTCGGGGTCAGGTAATGTTGCAATTTATGCTTGTGAAAAAGCACAACAGATGGGTGCAAATGTAATAGCGATGAGTGATTCATCAGGATGTATTTTCGATGAAAATGGTATTAATTTGTCTGTAATTAAGGATTTAAAAGAAGTAAAGCGTGCAAGAATAAAAGAATACTTAAATTATGTTCCTTCTGCAAAATATTTTGAAAATATATCAGAAATTCCGTCTGTATATAATATAGAGGCTGATATTGTTCTTCCTTGTGCAACACAGAATGATATTACGCTAAAAACTGCTAAATTATTAGTAGAACAAGGTGTTATTGCTGTTGGTGAAGGTGCAAATATGCCTTGTACAAATGAAGCTGTAGAATATTTTATTGAAAACAAAGTTTTAATTGCTCCGGGTAAGGCTGCAAATGCCGGCGGAGTTGCAACTTCTGCATTAGAAATGAGCCAAAATTCAATTCGTGATTTTTGGACATTTGAAGAAGTAGATAGAAAACTTGAAATGATTATGGTAAATATTTTTAAACAATGTCAAAATGCCGATGAAAAATATAATCTGGGAATTAATTATGTTGCAGGTGCAAATATTGCTGCATTTGAAAAAATATCAAAGGCTATGATTGCTCAGGGAATTATATAGAGTGTAGTAAAATTTTTAAATAGATTTTTAATAAAAAGGTGATGTATTATCACCTTTTTATAATTTTTACAAAAATTTTAATAAATTCATGTCTGAGAAAATTTTGTTGATTAATAACGTGAGCGAAATTTGTGGAAGGTTGCTATATTAGATTAATTTTTTAACTAAATTAGCCATTTCAATTGCTGATTTTGCAGCATCAGCTCCTTTATTGCCTGCTTTAGTTCCTGCTCTTTCAATTGCTTGTTCTATATTATCACAAGTTAAAACTCCAAATATAATCGGAATTGAAGTTTCTAACCCTACGGAAGCAATACCTTTTGATACTTCGGCACAAACATAATCATAATGAGATGTAGAACCTTTTATTACTGCACCTAAAGCAATTACTGCATCATATTTACCTGTTTTTGCAGCTCTTTTTGCAATAAGTGGAATTTCAAAAGCTCCGGGGACTAAGATAATATCAATATTATTATCATTTGTTCCGTGGCGTTTTAATTCATCTACAGCTCCTGATAAGAGTTTAGAACTAATAAACTCGTTAAATCTTGAAACAATTATACAAAATTTTTCATTATTAACGGTTAGCATTCCTTCTATTATATTTGTCATAAATTCTCCTCAATTTTAATATTATAATTTTATAATATAAAAAAAAATATCCGGCGTATTTGTAACTTCAAATTTTGTTAATAATTTTTAATATTTTATATTTTATTAACAATTAAATTTGTATTTTTTTTTTTATGATTATAAGTAAGATTATGGAGAAAAATTATATGAGTATTCAAAATGTAGAATGTGGGTATGTTAATCAAACACAACAATTAAGGAATGTGAAGCAACCGGTAAATAACCAAAATTTAAATGTTGATTTATCTACTCCGGAAGATTCAATTGAACTTAGTACAAAAAAAGAAATAACGAAGGAAGCTTCTACAGCAAAAAAAGTTGGAGTAGGTCTGGCTTCACTTGTATTACCAGGTTTAGGACAATTGATTAATGGTCAGGGTAAAAAAGGTGCAATTCAATTTATTTCTAATGCCGCACTAAGAACCGGTACTACAGCATTGGCAGTTGCTTGTCCACCTGTTGCTGCTGTACTTCTTTTAGGAAGTATAGCATTAAATGTAGGATCTATTGTTGATGCTGTTAAAAATGCTTAATTTTTAACTCATAAAATGAAAAGAGAGCTTTATGCTCTCTTTTTATTTTATAAAATATTGATAGATATTGCAAAATGCAATATCTCTAATGATTTGATCTTTTAATTTATCTTTTGTTTTAAAATTCATTTGATTTCTTATTTTAGTTACAAATGAAATCTTTATACTTTCGCCATAAATGTTTTGATTGAAATTTAAAATATGGACTTCAGTTTTTAAATTAGTTGTATTATTAAGAGTCGGAGCATATCCGTAATTTAATATTCCATTATATTTTTTAGAATTTATTTCGACAATTACATAATATACCCCAAATGGAATTTTAATTTTCTCTTCGGAATATTCAATATTAGCGGAGGGAAAACCTATTGTTCTGGCTATTTTATCTCCTTCTATAACAATTCCGTTTATAAAAAATTTGTATCCGAGCATATTATTAGCAAAAACAAAATCTCCTAATTTAATTCTGTTTCTGATAGTAGAACAACTTATCAAAGTATCATTTATCACAAATGGTGGTATTTCATAATAAGTATAGTTATAATTATGACTATTCTGTCTTAAAAATTCACTTGTACCTTCTTTTTTATATCCAAAACTATGGTTAAAACCTGTAGTGATTGCTATAGGAGAGAAATATTTAATTATAATATTTTTTAAATAATCAGAAGCTTTCATATTTGAGAATTTGTTAAAGTCCAGAATTATTAAATTATCTATGCCAATAGATTCAAACATTTTAATTTTTTCTTCTAAAGTAAGTATTTGTTCAACTTTTTGATTAGTCAAAAAATTAAGCGGATGTTCTTTGAATATAATGGCAACAGATGTTGTATTATATTTTTTTGCAGTATGTATAACATTTTTTAATACAACTTTGTGACCTAAATGTAAGGCGTCAAAAAAGCCTAGGCCGAGTGATGAATTTTTTATATATGTTAAGTCATTATAAATTTGCATAATGTAATTATAGACAAAAATAATTTATTGTTGAATACTAATATTAATGACAGAATATAATATTAAAAATATAAATAAGAAAAATGATCCTTGCGTTAAAGATACTTGGGATAATTATTTGGGTGCGTATTTTTTAGAAGATGGAAGTGCTTTTTTCAAATTGTTTACTTTTCCTGAAGTAAAAAATGTAATATTGGAAATAAAGATTAGAAAAGAACCAATTAAGTCATTTAATATGAATAACATTGAAAAAGGAATATGGCAGTTAATACTTCCTCCTGGGAGTATAAATAACGAAGATAGATATAGATTCGTAATTGAATATAAAGATGAGTTGATAAGTGTTAAAGATCCTTGTTCCATGTTTCAAGATGCATATTTTAAATGGTCTAAGATATATAATCATTCACTTTTTAAATGGACAGATAGAGAATGGATGTGTTCTAATAATTCAAAGAAAATAAGCAGATTATCAAATGATACTGATAAAACGGCATCAGTAGCTGATTTAAGAATTTATGAACTTCATATCGGTACATTTACAGATGAAGGTACTTTTATATCAGCAAAGAATCAACTAAAAAAAATATCAGATTTAAATTTTAATGCTATAGAAATCATGCCTGTAGAAAATACATATTCGTTTAATTGGGGATATGACGGTGTTGATAAATACAGCCCTAATCATACATATGGGACTCCTGATGAATTAAAAGATTTGATAAATTATGCTCATGAACTTGAATTGAATGTAATAATGGATATTGTTCCAAACCATCTTGGGCCGGATATTGCTCAATTGCAAAAGACAGGGCCATATATTGAAGGTGAAAATTGTTTTGGGTATAAATTTAATTTTGAAAAAGATGAAAATTCTTTATATGTGCGTGATTTTATAATAGGTGCAGCATTAAATTGGCTTATTAATTATCATTGTGATGGTTTAAGAGTTGATATGACTAAATTTATGTGTTCTGATTACACAATGAAACAAATGGTAGCAGAGGTTAACTATCACTGCCCTTGTGCATTTTTAATTGCTGAAGATGGAAGAGACAATGATGATAGGGTTACAAAATCATTTACTTCTGATGAAATTGACGAAAATAATTTTCATCACGAAAAATTTATTAATAAAATAAGACATAATGATGTTTCTTTAGCAACAATCGGGTTTGATACAGAATGGGATTTCCCTTTTCATAAACAAATTGCTTCTATGTTATTAGGTTCTTGGGATTGCAGAATCAAAAATATTTCCTCATTAGATTATTCATTAAGAGCTGCACAATCTAGAGTAAAATATCCTATGAGTCACGATGAAATAGGAAATATAGATGGAACAAGACTTATCTCTAAAATAATGGTAAATGAGTTAGGTATAAATGATAAAATATGTGATTGTTGTCATTCATTGAAATGTAAGATTGCCGCACATGCTGCCCATAAAGTTCTTGCCGCTCTGCTCAATGGTGAGCTTGAAAATATGTCCGATCAACAAAGAATTGAATTTTATAAAGGTCTTTCTTTAAATTGTGATTATAGTATAAACGAAGTATTTAATGCTTATTTAAATGCAATTCAAATGCATAAACTTGCTATTGGAAAAGTATATTCAATTCCCGGGCCAAAAATGATTTTTCAGGGAGATGAATATGCAAGTATATCTTATTTTAAATTTTTTAGAAAATTTTCAACAGGGCCTGAACCATACCTTAGAGAAAAAGGTTATGAACCGGGTATTAGTGCATTTTTAGATTCCAAACTTTCAGCTGTAAAAGTATGCGATAAATATAAATATATAAATGAAGGTGTTGAAAAATTTGTGAAAGATTTAAATATTCTTTGCGAAAAAAATATTGCACTTTCTTCTGGGCATATCGAAAAAACTTTTCTCCATGAAATATCTGATACTCATGGTATTTTTTGCAAAAAAATATATAATGAAATAGTTTCTGTATCAAATTTTTCAAATGTTAATTATGATAAGAATTATGGAATTCTTTTCCCAAAAGGGCAATGGAAAGAAATAATGAATTCTGATAATATTAAATATGCAGGTGAAGGCAAATATTTAAACGGCAATTTATCAGATGAGCAGTATAAATATATATCTTTACCTGCTTACGGTATTATTTTCTTTGAACGAATTTAATTAAGTCTTTTGATAACGTAGTTTATAGCTCCTTGGTTTTCTTTAAAGACTTCTTTTGCATTGTTGCAATATTCATAATATTTATTAGTATCTTCATAAAATGAAATAATTTCATTTTTAAATTCATTTTCATTATTAACAATAATTGCACACTTTTTTTCGGTTACAATTTTGTATACATCCTTAAAATTGAATATACAAGGCCCTGATATTACTGGTTTGTTCCATATATTGGCTTCTAAAGGATTATGACCTCCGGTTTGAGAAAAACTACCGCCAATAAATGCTATATAACAAACAGAAAATAATTTAGCCAATTCTCCCATTGTGTCTAAAAGTATAATATCATTATTTTCAAAATTATTATTTAAAGAACGCTTACCAAATGAAAATCCTGTGGTTTTTATTAATGATATTACTTCTTCATAACGTTGCGGATGTCTTGGGACAAGTAATAATTTTGAATCTTGAAATTTTTGCTTTAAATTTTTAAAAACATTTAAAACTATTTCGTCTTCTCCTTTATGCGTACTTGCCGCAATAAATAATCTATATTGATTTGTTTTTAATTGATTTTTATATTCGGAAATTTCATTATCCGTTAAATTTTGATATATATCAAATTTTAAATTACCCATTATTTCAACTTTATCTTTTGAAGCTCCTATTTCGATTATACGTTGAGCATCTGATTCTGATTGCATAAATATTTTTTCATAATTATTTAAAATCGGTGATAGGAATGTTTTGATTTTTTTATAACCGTTAAATGAATGAGGAGAAATTCTTCCGTTTACTGTATATATTTTTATTTTTTTTAATTTTCCTATAGTAATAAATGAAGGCCAAATTTCAGTTTCAGCTATAATAATTTTTTCGGGATTATATATATTAAAAAATGATAAAACGCTAAAGAAAAAATCATAAGGAAAGTAAGTAACTTGATTTACTATACCATTAAATGCCTTTTTTGCTGTTTCTTGTCCTGTTTTTGTTGTTGTTGTAACTATAATAATTTTTTCAGGGTGAATTTTTCTATATTCTTTTACCAGTTCTTTTATTGCATTAACTTCACCAACAGATACAGCATGAAATATAATTGTTTTTAATCCTTGTGGATCAAATCTGTAAAACCCAATTTTTTTAAAAAATCCGGCTCTGAATTTAGGTTGTATTATAAATGCAATTAATATTACAGGTAATAAAATTATTGCAAATATAATTAATAAAAAGTTATAGATAAATATCATAATTTATTCTTTTTCACTATCTTCCATTATAATAGTTTGTTCCGGCGGAATCTGATTTTCTAACATTTGAAACTGTTCAGGAGCAACAATTTGTATACCAAACTTTGTTCTGTACAAATGTTTTACTGTTTCGCTTTGAATATCATACATCATATTATTAAATAAATCATATGCTTCTTTTTTATATTCCAATAAAGGATTTTTTTGACCGTATGCTCTTAAGCCAATACCTTCTCTTAGCATATCAATATTATGTAAATGATCAATCCATCTGTTATCAACAACTCTTAAAAGAATATCTTTTTCCATTGTTCTCATTACATTATCAGCAGAAAAAGGTATTTGTTCATTAAAATTTAATTCGTATTGTTTACCAATTTTATTATAAAATTCAACAGTTTGAATTTCATGTTCTTTATATGCTTCAAGAGCAAAATCTTTTATTTTTTCATATATATTTTCAAATTTTAATCCTTGTACATCTTTAACTTCTAAATATGATAACTGAGGAATAACTGAATGTATCTCTTTTACAAGGGATACTAAATCATCATAAATATATTCATCAGGATTCATTCCGGGGGCTATATATGTTTTTAATAGCCTGTCTATTTCTCTTTCAATCATATAAATTATATCTTTATTTACATCAGTAGATTCAAGAACTTTATTTCTTTGAGAATAGAATTTTTCTCGTTGAAGATTCATAACATCGTCGTATTCAAGAACACTTTTTCTTGCATCAAAATGGAATGTTTCTACTTTTTTCTGATTTTTTTCTATTTGTTTTGTAATAATAGGATTTTCAATAGCTAAATCTTCTTCGATATTGAGAGTATTCATTATAGCCATTATTTGCTGACCTCCGAATATTCTCATTAAACTGTCTTCTAATGATAAGAAAAATCTTGTTGAGCCGGGGTCACCTTGTCTTGCCGCACGTCCTCTCAATTGATTATCAATTCTTCTTGATTCATGTCTTTCAGTACCAATAACATGCAGACCACCTGCCTTAACTACTTTATCATGTTCTTCTTGCGTTAATAATCTTTTTTCTGCCAGAAATTCATTTTTAATATTTTCATAGTTTGGTGTATTGTCTGGTGTTATATCTCTTTGGATTAATTCTTCTTTTGCGAGATATTCCGCATTACCACCTAAGAGAATATCAGTACCTCTTCCTGCCATGTTGGTGGCAATAGTAACAGCACCGAATCTTCCTGCTTGAGCAATAATATATGCTTCTTTTTCGTGATGTTTTGCATTTAATATGTTATGTTTTATACCTTTTTGATTCAATAATTCAGAAACTAATTCTGATTTTTCAATACTTATTGTTCCGACTAATACGGGTCTGCCTTGTTTGTGCATTTCTATTATTTCATCAACTACAGCCAGATATTTTATTTTTTCTGTTTTATATATAACATCAGGCATATCAATTCTGATATCTTTTTTATTTGTAGGTATTCTTGTTACTTCAAGATTGTATATTTTTCCGAACTCGGCTTCTTCTGTCATAGCGGTACCCGTCATACCGGAAAGTTTTGGATATAATCTGAATAAATTCTGAAAAGTAATACTAGCCAATGTTTGTGTTTCATCTTGTATTTGTACAGCTTCTTTTGCTTCAATAGCTTGATGAAGTCCGTCTGACCAACGTCTTCCTTCCATTAATCTTCCTGTGAATTCATCAACGATCATTATTTCGCCATTTTTAATAACATAATCCGTATTTAAATGAAACAGCTCTTTTGCTTTTAGTGCTTGTAACAGATGGTGAGCATATTGATTATTAATATCAAACAGATCTTTTATTTCGAGAATTTCTTGGGCTTTATCTATTCCGTCTTCTGTTAAAATTACATTTTTATTTTTTTCATCAACTTCATAATGTTTATTTTTTTCAAGCTGAGGAGCTACTGCAGCCATTGTTCTATATAATTCGGCAGATTTTTCGAGTCTTCCGCTGATTATTAAAGGAGTTCTTGCTTCATCTATTAAGATACTGTCTACTTCATCTATTATTGCATAATTATATGGGCGTTGAACTCTTTGTTCGATTGATGTTGCCATATTATCTCGGAGGTAATCGAATCCGAATTCGTTATTTGTTCCATATGTGATATCACATTGATATGCGGATTTTTTCTTTTGAAAATCATCATAATCATTCATTCCGGAGAGTATAACACCTACTGATAAACCTAAAAATTTAAATATTTTCCCCATCCATTCGCTATCTCTTTGGGCAAGATAGTCATTAACTGTTACAATGTGTACACCTTTACCTGTTAAGGCATTTAAGTATGCAGGTAATGTTGCGACGAGAGTTTTTCCCTCTCCTGTTCTCATTTCTGCGATTTGTCCTTCGTGAAGAAAAATTCCTCCTAACAGCTGGACATCGAAGTGACGCATATTTAGTATTCGTTTTCCTGCTTCTCTTACTGTAGCGAATGCTTCGGGTAATATTGAATCAAGTGCTTGTTTTTCAAATTGTCTGTCTTTTTTTATATCACTTGATGTAGGGCGTTTTGAAAGTATTTCTTTAAATTCATTAGTTTTGTTTTTTAATTCTTCATCTGTTAATTCTGCGAATTGTGGTTCTAATGCATTTATGTGTTCAACTATGGGCATCATTTTTTTTATTTTATTATTATTGGGGTCGCCCAGTAATTTTATTAAAAAATCTATCATTATCCCTAATCTCCGATGTATAAATTTAATCTGGTGCTGAAAGTCCTTCGCTTACTCAATTGCAGCCGTAAAGTTACTCGAACTCTTCTTCGTTACGCATACAAGTCAATAAAATTAATTCTTTGCTTGCTTATTTTGTAACCTTTTTAATATGCCACTCGCAAATTTTCACTCACACTTTCGGCAAACCCGTGAAAATTTACTCGGACAATCTCTTAAAAATTTTATCATGTAAATAAAATTTTTAAATAATTCTTAACTTTATTTTAATAATTTTATGTTAATTTTTGTTAAGTATAGTAAACAATTATGTTAAAAATTTAATCAATTGTAAATTTTTAACTTCAAAAAGTTTTATTAAATATAACAGGAGTTAGAGAGAATTATGAATTTTAATTTTTCAACAATAAAGTTAGGATTTGAATCATATTTAAAAAATTTAAAAGAAAAAGAAGGCAATGATTATACTACCGACTTAGGTGCCGTTAGTATGTTCTTGTACGGTAATGAATTTAAAGATTATATTGTTAATGAATTAGGAATGGATTCATCTGTATTCTCTCAAAGCTTAGATGAAATTATAAATATGGATGTAAAAGATGGTCAATTAGTTTCTGATTCATTTCAATCAGAACCTGATTCAAATAATTTTATGGCTGAAATTTTTAATGCCGCTTTAGAAAACGAACAGGTAATTTCTGTTTTGGATTCAAATAAAAATGGGAAATTAGACGATAATGAAATTGATGATTTCGCACTTTCAATCGGCAGTGAACAAAACGAAAATAAAGGAATTTTTTCTTTTGAAAACCTTGCGAATGCTATACAATCAATTTTTAAGCCGGAAACTGAAGAATTAGAAGATCCTAATAAAACAGAAGAAGAAACTGAAGAGTTAAAAGAAGCTGATAAAGCAGCAGAAGAAACTGAAGAATCAAAAGAAGCTGATAAAGCAAAAGAAAAAACTGAAGAATCAAAAGAAGCTGATAAAGCAGCAGAAGAAACCGAAGAATCAAAAGAAGCTGATAAAGCAAAAGAAGAAACTGAAGAATCAAAAGAAGCTGATAAAACAGAAGAAGAAACTGAAGAGTTAAAAGACGCTGATAAAGCAGAAGAAGAAACCGAAGAATCAAAAAATGCCGATAAAGATAAAAATGAAACGGAAGAAACAAAAGAAGATACTCCAAATAAAACTCAATCTCCTTCATCAGGAGGCGGAGCCGGCAGCCCGGTAGGTTCTGTAGGCGGAGCTTCTCCATCTTCTCCATCTTTAACCCCATCAGATAGTTTAAGTGAAGATAACGATACAAAAGACGGAAGTTATGATAATTTATCAATCGAAGAATTGGAATCTAAAAAAACATCTAAAACTGCAGAAGTTGACGAAGCATATGATGATATAAACAAAGTTCATTCAGGAGAAAATGAATCTGTAAAATCTGCTCAGGATGATATGGATGAAGCAAAAGAAAATTATGATGAAGCTGTAGAAAATGATGAAAATATATCTGATGAACTTAAACAACAAAGAGAAGATAATCTCAATAAAATTGATGAAAAACAATCGGATATAGATAATTTAAATATCCAAGTAAATGATATTGAATCTAAAATTTCATCACAGAATATTGAAATTTCTTCCGATGAATCAAATATATCGGCTATTGAGTCTGCAATATCCGCACTTCCTTCATCAACAGATCCGAAAAAACAAACTGAAATATCAAACAAAAAAAGTGATCTTGAATCTAAACTTAAGATAGCACAAGAAAAATTATCTGAAGATAAAGACACTTTAAGTAATTATGAAAAAGAATTAAAAGAATTAGAATCTGATTTAAAACTTGCAGAATCAGAAAAAGATAAATTAGAAAAAGAAAAATCAGAAATTGAAGATAAAATTCTGGAAAATTGTTCTCAAGAAACAAAAGAAGCATTGAATAAATATAATGAGGCTAAAGAAAATGTTGAAACAGTAAAAGAAGAAGAATTACAAAAAGCAGAAGAAAATTTAGAGTTGAAACAATCAGAATTAGATGAAATAAATACAATTTTGAATGAAAAAAAGACTGAACAAACAAAAGAAGATGAAAAAATTCAAACAACAGGTTCATTACGTGAAGGCATTTTCAATGCAAACGGAGCATTAAGCGGAAAAGAAAAATTGGTTGAAGAAGCAGCAGAAAAATACGGTTTAGATCCAAAATTTCTGGCAGCGATTGTTTGTTTAGAATCAGGTTACGGAACAAGTAATTTAGCTGTAAATCATAATAATTTCGGCGGAGTTACAGGTACGGGTGATAATGGATCAACAAGTACGGGATTTGCTTCATACTCATCGGTAGAATCTGGTCTTGATGCAATGGCAAAAAATTTAGCAGGATATTCAGACAGATTTGGAATTTCTTCAATAGATGTTGATCATGCTGAAGAAATCGGTGCACGCTATTGTCCTGGAACTTACAGGGATTGGGCTAATCAAGTGAGATCACTTTATAATCAAATATAAGTTTCAGAATATATTGATAATTAACTTAATCTTAGTGTTGCAGCTTTGTACATGGTAATTTCAGTTTTTTAGCTACTCAGACTTTGTTCTTTCTCAAATTCTGCTTTCTGTAAATTTGCGGTCTTGGGGCTTGACATCTGCTCGCTATCTTTGCATTTCATTTCAGCCCCCCCCCCTTCCTTACACGGGTTCACTTCGTTTCACCCTTTCGCAAATTTCGTTCTCTTGAATTTTCATTTCTTTGCTCGAGTGCTTCGCTACACTTCGTTTGTCGTTCCGCCTGCCCGCAGATTCTCGGGGTCAGTGCAGCGGCACCTTTAAAATTTATACAGTAGGGTAGACTTTAGTCTGCCTTTCTTTGGTTTTTATTTTATTCATTTGATAAGTAATAAAGTTGAAAAAGATAGTAGGGTAGACTTTAGTCTACCATTCATTATTTTTTATTTTATCTATTTTTTCGGTAAATAATAAAAAATTACGTTCTTTAGCTTCGTATAGATTACTTCTAAGCTAATCTAATTTTAAACTGGCACTATCGCCGCCTTACCGAAAATTCGCTCATGTACCGTATATTGAAATTTTCTCTGATTTTTTATTTTTACAAGTAAAATTAAATTAAAAAATTGTAAATTTTCCTTAATATTTAATCAAATTTAAGCAAATTTATAGCTTGATTGTTTTAATTTATGTAGAATAATAAATGTAAGAAAGGGAAAGATATGAATGTTTCTGCAGTAAATTGTACACCAATAAAACCTCAAGTTGCATTCCAAAGAAAAATTGATTCGGATGATTATAATTCAACTAAAAGTGCAACTGATGAAAGTAAAACTGATAAAATTTTTGATACTGATAATTATAAATCAGTCAAAAGTGCAACTGATAAAATTTTTGATACTTATATAAAGTCATCTGATATAAAAAAGCCATTAGCAATAGCTGGTTCAATTGGGTTAGTTTTCTTATGTGCTTTTGCCGGTGGTAAAGCAATTGCTTCACAAGTTGCTACAATTTGTCCTCAATTACCTCAGACATTTGAAAAAGGTTTAAAATCAGTTCACGGTAAAGTTAAAAATGTGGTTGCTTCTCTTACAAAAGAAGTAGAAAATCCTACAAAAAAAGACAAATTAAAAAATTTAGCAGGAAAAACATTAGACAAAACTGATGATGCAGCAAAATCTATGTATAAAAAATTGTCAAAAATGGGTATTTTAAAAAAGGCAGAAAATTCTGTGGATGATGCAATAAAAAAGGCAGAAAGTTCTGTGGATGATGCAACTCGTGCGTTTACTAATATCTCAGGATTAGCTTCTGTGGCTACCGTTGTACCTCCTATATTGGGAAAAGACTCAGATGATAATGGTGTAAATGATATATTAGAAAAGACTCAAAATGCTTATACCGGAAAAAAAGTTAATATAGATCAAAAATTAGGTTTACTTTCAGGAATCGCTGATATACTTTCATTGTTTGTATAAACAAAAATAGTTTTTTATAAAAAACGGACTATTATTATTAGTCCGTTTTTTTTATAATATTAATATGAATAGAGAAATAATTATAAAATATTCAAATAAAGATATAAAACAAGAATTAAACAATATAAATTTTGATTCTTTATATATAAAAAATGCTTCAAAAAAATATAAAGGAGAATTATATAAATTATTTAATTTAAAACCATATGAAGCAAATATATTAAAACAACTTTGCTTATCGTTAGGTTTTGACTGTGCTGTCAGCAGAGATTCAATTACATGCAAATGTAATTATACAGATTGTATCCTTTTTGCTTCTGAGTCTCAATTAAATAAACTTATAGATAAATTAAAATATCAGCCGTTTAGATTGAAACAAATTGCAGAAAAATTTAAATTAATATTAGGTAAAAAACTTCTTAGTTGTTCCGTAAGAAATCAAATTTTTGATTGGAATAGACCTTATATAATGGGAATATTGAATGTTACACCAGACTCTTTTTCAGATGGAGGAAATTATTTTAGTGTAGACTCTGCATTGGCAAAAGCTGTTGAATTAATTAATGATGGTGCTGATCTTATTGATATCGGCGGAGAATCTACAAGACCGCAAGCACTTTCTATAAATGTTGATGAAGAAATTAAAAGAGTAATTCCTGTTATAAAAGAAATTAGAAATTATAGCAAGGATATCCCGCTTAGTATTGATACAAGAAATTTTCTAACGGCAAAAAAAGCAATTGAATGTGGTGTTGATATTATAAATGATGTTTCGGGGTTTGAGTATGATAAAAAATTATTAGATTTTGTATGCAATAATAATATCCCTTCAATAATAATGCATTCAGATAGTGTTCCTGCAGTTTCTTCTGATTTTACAAATTCTGATATAATTGATGAAATTTATCTCTCTTTAAATAATAAAATTGAAAAAATGATTAATTCAGGGCTATCACGTTCAAATATAATTGCAGATACCGGAATCGGATTTGGTAAATCTCCCAAAAATTGTTTTGAAATATTAAAACGACATTATGAATTTAAGTCATTAAATGTTCCTATGTTATTAGGAATATCAAGAAAGTCTTTTATAAGAAAAGAGTTTAATTTATCTTGTACGGAAGCTGATGTTCCGACGATGATATATTCAGTCAAGGTTGAAGGTGTAAATATACATAGAGTTCATAATGTAAAAATGCTTAAAAGTTATTTGGAATTTTGTTCAAAGATTAATTAAATTGATAATAATTTGCACTATTATTACTTTATTAATTCGGATTTTGTATATTA
>CANPZN010000042.1 GCA_947588785.1 Candidatus Gastranaerophilales bacterium | reverse complement strand
ATTGTTTATATTACTCCTTCAATTATTTCTTCTTTGCGATTGGGCCTGTTTTCTTACCACGTCTTGTTCTTGCATTTGTCTTTGTTCTTTGACCTCTTGCAGGAAGCTTACGTCTGTGTCGCATTCCCCTGTATGAATTAATTTCACTTAATCTTTTTATATTTACGGATTCTTCACGTCTTAAATCACCTTCTATTGTGTAGTGAGATATTTCATCTCTTAATCTTTTGATGTTATCATCCGTTAAATCATCCGTTCTTAAATCTTCTGATATACCGCATGCTGCTAATATTTTAGCACTTCTTGTAGGCCCTATACCGTATATATAGGTCAATGCGATTACCATTCTCTTATTACGAGGTAAATCTACCCCGGCAAGTCTTGCCATAGTTTCTCCTTTATTTTATGTTATTTTACTTTGTTGACTTGGTTACTTTAATTATTTTTTCCGTTTAGGGATCATTTTTACCACCCTTGCGGAATTTTATCATCTTGAGGTTTTGTTGTTTTGATTTTCCTTTTAGCTAAATCTTCTTTGTTACAATAGCCTCTCGACTTTTTTTATTTCGACCGATTTTCACATTTTGGGGAACTAGTTTGGTTTAACTTATTTATCTTTATCTTGAAATTTCTTTCGTTAAAGACTTTTGTTCGTTATCCCCCCTCTGGAGTCATCATTTTAGCTTTTGCTAATAGGACTTTGTTCGCTCGAAATTTCGCTTAGCCTTGTCTTTGTTTATGCTTTGGGTTCTCGCATATTATTGCTACTCGCCCTTTTCTTTTTATTACCTTACATTTATCACAAAGTGGTTTTACTGAAGCTCTTACTTTCATTTTTATTTCCTTTTTCTTTTTCTTTTCTTATTTTCTTTTAAGTTGAATTTACTTTATTACTTTAATCTATATGTAATTCTTCCTCTTGTTAGATCATATGGGGTCATTTCAACTTTTACCTTATCTCCCGGCAATATTTTTATGAAGTTTTTTCTTATTTTCCCTGAAATATGAGCTAATATTTCATGTCCGTTCTCTAAACCTACCCTAAACATTGCATTCGGCAGTGATTCTATTATTGTTCCTTCAAATTCGATTACGTCTTTTGACATATTTTCCTCTTTTTAAAATTGTCAATATTATTATCCTACATGTTAAATTTTTCAAATCAAGCCCTTTTTCTCTCCTATTTCTACTTCTTTGCCTTTTTCTTCTCAATTTTACTAAATTGTTTTTTTAATAATAAAAACTATACAATTATAAAGCTATTCTCCACAAATCATTATTTTCTCTTGTTTTTCAGTAATTTGTAAATTTTTCTTAATATAGTTAATATTTCATTTCTTTTTTTTAACAATCATAGTATTCTTTTTTAATTGTCCAAAAAAAATTTCGCTGATTCGGAACGTTACAAAGCAAACAAGTAAAATTAAGCTAAAATTTTAAGCCTGTATGTGAAATGAAGCGTAGTGAAGCACTCATCCAAAAAGTGAGGAAAACCCCGGTTGGTTGAAGACATGAGTTACGGGGCTTAAGCTGAGCTTAGAAGTAATCTATATGGAGCTAAAGAACGCAATTTTTATTATTTACTAAAAAAATAAATAAAATAAATAATAAAGGATGGTAGACTAAAGTCTACCCTACTGCCTATTAATTTAAAAGATATAAAAAGTAAATAAAAAAAATTAAAGTTCATAGCGGAGTATAGTAAAACTTCTTAATGAAGGAATAGATAAAGCCCCGTTTGTTTGAAGGCCTGAGTTACGGGGCTTAAGCTGAGCTTAGAAGTATTCTATACGCAGCTAAAGAACGTAATTTTTTATTATTTACAGAAAAAATAAATAAAATAAAAAATAATGAAAGGTAGACTGAAGTCTACCCTACTGCCTATTCTACTACCAAATTTTAAAAAAGCTGCTGCAGCAATTTTAAAACAGCAAGCGGAAAGTTGCGACACCTGATTAAATTATGTTATTATATATTTCATGAAAAAATTTTTTAAAATTTCGTTTTTACTTTTTATTAATATTTTAGTTTTTATTTTAATTATATTTATTTCCGATTTATTAATTTATAAATATTATAAAAGCATTTTTTATGAAAAACGCCCTAAATCCGACGTAATTCCGCCATTTACATATATTCATCATCTTCCAAGCTATATATATGATTTAAACGGTTTTTTCAACGGTCAAAATGATTTTTTATGGGGAAGAAAACCTGATGGACTTGAATTCAAAAATGCCACGCCGATTGTTCTTTTTGGCGGTTCTTATGCCTATGGTCAATATCTTAAATATAATCAAACTTTTAGTTATAAATTAGCTCATATGCTTAAACGTCCTGTATATAATAGAGCTATAGTAGGCGGAAGTTGGCATTTTATGTATTTTCAAACGAATGATAATTTAGGAAAAGTTTTTTATAACTGCGTTCCGCCTTCCGATACTGTTATTTATATTATGATTAGTGATCATTTCAGGCGTACTCTTTTAAAATATTTTAATGTTATTGATGATTATATATATCTGCATTATTCTTTGAAAAATGGTAATTTTGTTTTGGAGGATTATAATAATTCTCTGTTAAGATTTTTCAATTCTTTTTATATTGCGAAATATTTTAATCATATTTATGCCGGAAATTATATTAACAACATAAATAATTCTGATAAATTAACGGACATGTCCCTTAAGTATTTTACATTATCTCGAGAAGCACTTGAAAAACATTGGGGTAAGAAAGTTAATTTTATTGTTATTGTTTATGATGATTGGCCTATATATCATGATGATATTTTAATTAAAAAATTGAAAAAAAATGGTTTTATTGTATTTAAAGTTAGTGATTTTTTAAAAGCAGACTTAAACTCACCTGAGTTCAAAATGCAGGATAATTTTCATCCAACCGAAAAAGCTTGGGATATAATAGTTCCAAAATTAATCCAATCCTCAAATTTAACATAGCGGGCGGTATTTTTTAATCTAGTGTCGCAACATTACGCTTGCTCCTCGCAACCGTAAAGTTGCTCACCTTTTCAATACGCCACTCGCAAATTTTTACTCACACCTTCGGCTTATCGTAAAAATTTACTCGAACAAATTAATAAAATTCTTTCACGCAATTTTATTAATTATGCTAATATTAATTATGTTATGAAAAAATTTATAAGTATTATTTTAGTTAATATAGTGTTATTTATTTTAGTAATTTTTTCTACCGAATATATTATTTGGTTTTGTGAAAATTACAGAATGAAAAATTTTAATGAAAAATATATTAATAAATGGCCAATACCTTTTCATCCCGGGATAAAGCAATTTAATTTTGATTTTAATACTTTTCCGAATCCTGAAAATGGCTGGGGGAAAAATCCCGTAGGACTCAATTACAAAAACAAACCTATTGTAATTTTTGGAAATTCTTTTGCATATGGTTACGAACTAGCCGAAGAAGATACTTTTTACACAAAACTTTCTGAAGCCGTAAAAAGACCGGTTTATACCAGAGCTTGTCCCGGTTGGGGAATTCAACATATGCTTTTTCAGGTTAAGAGTGAAGAATTTTATAAACATGTTCCTGAACCTGAATATGCTGTTTTTATTATGATTCTTGATCATTTCAGAAGGCTTTATGCTATTAATTTTATGTCGGGACATTTATTAAATGAAGAAAGAAATTTAAGGTACAAATTAAAAAACGGAGAACTTATCAGGATTACAGATTCAAATAAATTTCTTGCACCGATTAAGCGTTTATATCTTACAAATAAACTTCATCAAGTTTATGTTAATAATTTTATTTTAAAAGAACGGAATTACAAAAATTATTCAAAATTTGCATTAGAACACTTTATTGAAAGTAAACTTGAAATGCAAAAACATTGGAAGAATACTAAATTTGTTATAATTAGTTACCATGAATTTTTTAATGATAAAGATTTTAATCAAAAATTAAGAGATGCAGGTTTTCAAGTTATATCTTTACCTGAAAAAGTTAATGTTGACTTAAATTTAAAAGAATATAATATAGAAGAGGGCAGACATCCAAATGGCAGAGCCTGGGATATTATTACACCAATTATTATTGATGAGCTGGGATTAAAATGAAAATTATCAAAATTTTATTTGTAAATATTCTTATTACAATAGGTTTAATATATACAATTGACTTATTTATATATAATCAATCGGTTAAAGAAAGAATTAGAGATCATTATGTTTATCATATAAATAAATTTCAATATTTTACTACTCCGAATTTTTTAGACTTAGAGCATTTTTTTACGGGTACAGATAATGTTTATAGAGGGAGAACTCCCGACGGGCTTGAATATCATAATGCTAAGCCCATTACTATTTTTGGTTGTTCATTTTCCCATGGACAGCATTTAAATAAGGATCAAACTCTAAGTTATAAATTGGCACACATATTAAAACGTCCCGTATACAATAGATCAATTATGGGCGGCGGACTTCAAGAAATGTATGAACAATCAAAAAGTCATTATTTTTATAAAGATGTTCCGCCTTCCGATACTGTTATTTATTTGTTTTTAAATGATCACTACAGACGTATGTTACTTTATGCAATTGATATTTTAGCCTTAAATTTTAAAAGGATTTATTATTTAAAAAATGATCAACTTATTGAAAGGAATCAGGAAATACCTATTTTAAATTTAATCAAATCCTCTTATTTAATAAAAAGAATCAATACTTTATATTATAAGAATATACTTAATAATCCAAAAAATGCTGATAAATTAACTGATTTAGCGGTAGCTTTTTTCACTAATACAAAAAAAGAATTGGAGCAGCACTGGCATAACAAAGTAAAATTTTATGTAATTTTTTATGACAGAAATACTTTATACGAAAATATTTTAAAAAAGAAATTAGAACAAAATAACATAGAAGCAATAAGTATATCGGAATTAACAAATGAGAATCTTTACAGTGAGGTATACACTGTATCAGAGAATAATCATCCTTCAGAAGCTACTTGGGATTTATTAACTCCTAAAATTATAGAAAGATTAAATCTTGAAAAAAATATATAAATTAATTTTTATAAATATACTTTTAATAATATTTATTTTTCTAATATCCGATTTTATTTTTTATGAAACGAAATTAAATAATGTTCATAATTTTAAAGAAAATATTATATGTTATATAGACAGTCATAAAATTACTGATTTTGATAATTTATATAAGAAGAAAAAGGAAATACATTATTTTCGTGATACATTAATTAAAAATTCAAGGCAGGAATTAGAAAATAAGAAACCGTCAATACTTATATTCGGATGTTCTTTCGGATACGGATATCTTTTAAGAGAAGATCAATCTTTTGCATATAAACTTTCGCAAATGAGCGGGAGAAATGTATATAATCGATCAATTTCAAGTTTTGGAGTTCAAAATATGCCATATATTTTAGAACATTTTCAACTTGAAAAAGAAATTTTACCCCCCCCCAGCTACATTATTTTTGTTTTAATTGAAGATCATTTATTTAGGCAATACAGACATATTATGTCCGCAAATGAAGCATATTTAGATATTTTTTATGAAAATGAAAATAATAAATTAAAAGAAAAGAAATTAAATTACTTTTTTTACAGATTCCCTATTATAAGATATATAGAAGAACGATACAGATATGCAAAATATAATAAAATGAATTTTGAAGAAAAGTTTAAATTTTTAAAAATGCATTTTAGATTAACAAAAGAAATTGCGGAAAAAAAGTTTCCCAATGCAAAAATAGTAATTTTAAATTATGAAGATATTAAGAATACTCCGTTATCTGACAGATCTATATGGAAGGATCTTGAGGATGAAGGTTTTATAGTTGTTCATACATCAGAAATAACAAATGAACATTTATATTTAAATAAATTTAGGATTCCTGACGACGGACATCCTAATGAGCTTGCCTGGGATACAATCGTACCCGCCCTTGTAAAAAGGTTAGATTTAACAAAGTAAAGGATTTATAATCTAAGTGTCGCAATTATAAAGTTGCTCACCTTTTAAAAACGCCACTTTAAAATTCTCGGACAATTTTTCACCAATCAAATTTCAAAACGCTTATAAATTTCTTCCGTATTTTTAAGATAATCCTCAATATTAAAACAAGATTGTATTTCGTCAGGAGTTAAATAATTTAATACTTCATTATCTTCTAAAAGATTCTCTAAAAAATTGCCATTATTATTAAAAGCCGACAAAGCATTTCTTTGAACAAGTTTATATGAATCTTCACGAGAAAGCCCTTTATCACATAATTTTAAAAGAACTTTTTGAGAGAAAACAATACCGCCAAAGAGTTTAGTATTTTTTTTCATATTATCTTTGTGAATAACCAGATTTTCAATAAGATTAGACAATCTGACAAGCATATAATCAATCAAAATAGAGGAGTCAGGGAAAATAATTCTTTCAACACTTGAATGAGAGATATCACGTTCATGCCATAAAGGTATATTTTCCAATGCTGAAATTGAATTAGAACGAACAACTCTTGCAAGTCCTGATAAGTTTTCAGCGGAAATCGGATTTTTTTTATGAGGCATAGCCGAAGAACCTTTTTGTCCCTTAGCAAAACCTTCTTCCGCTTCGAGGACTTCCGTTCTTTGAAGATGTCTTAACTCAACAGAAACTAGTTCAATGCAAGAAGCAATAAGAGCCAAAGCCAGAATATATTGAGCATGAATATCTCTTGCAATAACTTGAGTAGAGAATTTAGCAGGTTTTAAATTAAGGAAAGCACAGGTTAATTTTTCGACATTAGGGTCAATATTTGAATAAGTACCGACAGGGCCTGAGATTTGACCTACATTCGCTTCATCAAGAGCCTTTAAAAGATTTCTTTTATTTCTTTCAAACAGATCAATCCAACCGCATAGTTTAATAGCGAAAGTCATAGGTTCGGCATGCACGCCATGAGATCTTCCGATACAAACAGTGGATTTATGTTCTCTTGCTTTTATTTTTAAAATAGAAATCAAATTATCAATATCTTGTAAAATTATTTTACCGCTGTCTTTAATTTGAAGTGCCAAAGCAGTATCAATAACATCAGAACTTGTCATTCCCATATGAAGGAATCTTGAATTTTCACCGATATTTTCATTAACATTAGTTAAAAAAGCAATAACATCATGATGGACTTCATTTTCAATTTCATTAATTCTGTCAATAGAGAAATCAGCTTTTTTTAAGATATCATCCAGTATATCGTCAGGGATTTTACCCAATTTATTATATGCTTTACAAACAGCTAATTCAACATCAAGATAATATTTAAATTTAGAGTTGAGTTCCCAAATTTTTTTCATTTCATCTCTGGAATAACGATCGATCATAAAAACTTTCCTTTTCAATTATTTTATTTTAGAATAAATCCATAAAGAGTACAAGGAGGAACAAAATGCGACAACCGTTTTTTTATGACATAACTTTAAGAGACGGAAATCAATCACTTAAAAAGCCTTGGAATACACAAGAAAAAGAAATAATTTTTAATCATTTAACCGAATTAAAAGTACAAGGAGTGGAAGTAGGATTTGCCGCAGCTTCAGAAATGGATTTTGAGGCTTGTAAAAGACTGTCACAAATAGCTCCGTCTGATATAGTAATTTCAGCATTAGCAAGGTGTTTGGAAAATGATATAAAAAAAGCTGCTGATTCAATAAAATATGCTACTAAAAAAAGGATTCATACATTTATAGCAATGAGTCCCTTCAATATGGAATATGTATTAAATAAGAGTCCTGAAGAAGTCAGGAAACAGGCAATAGAAGCCGTAACATTTGCAAAAAAAATATTGGGGAAAGATGGCGAAATACAATTTTCAGTAGAACATTTCGGCGATTGTATTGAAAATATAGATTATGTTATTAATTCATTAAAAGAAATAGTAAAAGCAGGTGCAACAATAATAAATCTGCCTAATACAGTTGAAAGAACAAGACCTAAAACATTTATAAATCTGGTAGAAAAAGTATATAATGCCCTGCCTAAAGATATAATAATATCTGTACATAATCATAATGATTTAGGAATGGCAACAGCTGTTACGGTTGAAAGTTATTTTTCCGGTGCTATACAATTAGAATGTGCATTAAACGGATTGGGTGAGCGTGCAGGCAATACAAATATGTATGAAGTTGCGGTTGCATTACACAATTCAGGTGTAAAAGTTCCATTAAATCTAACAAAAATCTACGAATTAGCACTTACAATATCTGATATGTCAGGAGTAAAAATTTATGAAAAAGCTCCATTAATAGGACAAGACGCACTTGCACACAGAAGCGGAATTCATCAAGATGGTGCAATAAAAACAAAAGATATGGAAAAAGGTGCTTATAGACCTATACATCCTTCATTAATAGGAAGAAAAGATGATGAAAAATTAGGATTTACTTCACAATCCGGGAAAACAGCAATATTTGAAATTATTACGGAAGCCGGATATCCTATTACATTACAAGAAGCACAAAGAATAGCTCCATTTGCAAAAGAAATAGCCGAAAAAATCGGTGAATTATCTACGAAAAATATTATTGATATTTACTTTAAACAAGTATTCAATGTAGAAGGAGCATTTAAATTATGCAACATGGAAAAAATAGAAAACGGATTAAATCTCCACTTTATGTATAAAGAAAAAGAATTTGACTTAAAAGTTCAAGGTAACGGGCCTGTGGATGCGTGTATAAAGGCTATTCAAAAATCAGGATTCAATTTAGAATTACTACACTATGAACAACAAGCATTAAATGAAGAATTAATGGGTTCAGGTGCTACTGCAATGAGCATTATGCATTTTAAAGCTCCAAACGGAACAACAATTATATCCAGAGGAAAAGATGAAAGTACGGTAAAAGCTAACATAAAAGCAATTTTTAACGGATTAAATATAATTGAAAACTCAAAGAATATCCTCTGATATTTAAATATCGTCTTTTACCTAATAATATAGTTCTAAAAAAAAATAATAAGGATCTGATAATGAAAAAAATTTTGTCTTTATTTATAACTTTAATAATATTAGCAGAACTTGCAATTCCGACATATGCATTATCGCAAGAAGAAATATCTGATAATTCATTACCTTCCCCGATTCAAAATGCGGCAGTGAAACTTCATTCTATTCAAAACCCGTTGAATATTCTTACACAACAAAATGAAAAAATTACAGATCCTATACAAACAGAAAATATAGTATCAAAAGATATAGAAAAAAAGTTAAAATCAGCTATAACAAAAGTATACGGAAGTGATCAAACAGACGAGATATATATTAACATATTAAAAATTATTAAAGATACACGTAAAAAAAGAAGTGCCGACCTAAAAAAAGAAGATTTAAAGAGAATTAATGATTGGTATAAAGATGAAATTATATATATGATATATGTGGATCGTTTCGGAGTAGATGAATCTTTAAAACCTAACACATTTAAAAAAACAATAAAAATGCTTCCATATTTAAAAGATCTGGGAGTAACAACAATATATATGCTTCCGTTTGCCGATTCTCCAATGGGTGATGCGGGATTCGACGTAAAAAATCCGCGTGGAATCAGAAAAGATTTAGGCGGAATGAATGAATTTATTCAATTTTTAGAAGAAGCAAAAAAACAAGGATTTAAAATAAAAGCAGATTTAGTATTAAATCATTTTTCAGATCAGCATGAATGGTTTACACAAGCCCAAAATGGAGATTTAGAAAAACTAAATTATTTTGTAGTAACAGAAAATGAACCTGAAAAAACAGTATACAAAGACGAAAAATTAGGATATATAGCAAAATATAAACATGCAAACGGAAAAATTTCCGAACGAAGATTAATATTCCCAGAAATAACGGATACTCACTACAGAAAAGAAACAATTCAAGGAAAAGATTATTATTTCTATCATACTTTTTATCCGTTTCAAATAGATATAAATTGGTTTAATCCGGAAGTTTTATATTATAACCTAAATACAATAGCATTTTGGGCAAATTTAGGAATTGATATATTTAGAATGGATGCAATTCCATATCTGATAAAAGAAGAAGGAACAAACGGAGAAAACAATGCCAAAACACATGAAATTATAAAAATACTTTCTGTATTTCTTCAAGAAACAGCACCGATGTCAGTCATACAAGCAGAAGCATGCCAGCCGCCAAAAAAAATAATCGATTATATGGGAAGTGAAAGAAAAATTAACATTGATATAGACGGAGAAAATAAAGAATTAATAAGAACAAACGAAGTACAAATAGCATATCATTTCCCATATATGCCTGCAATATGGGCAATGATAGTATCAGCTGACAAATCGTACTTTTGGAAAATTCATCACGCTACGCCAAATATTCCGGAGAGTGCAAGCTGGGCAATATTTTTAAGAGTCCATGATGAATTAACACTTGAAATGGTCAATCAAAAAACAAGAGAATTAATATACGACAATTTGGCGGAAAAAGGAGCAGAATTCCGAAAAGGCTATGGTGTTAGCGGACGTATGGCTGATTTTTTAGATAACAATCCTGATCGAATAACCCTTGCATTTGCCGTTCTGTTATCATTAAAAGGAATTCCTATCATATATTACGGTGATGAAATAGGGATAAGAAATAATTATTCTTATGCACAAAGATGGGCAAAAATAAGAGAAAGAAAGAACAAAACAAAAAACGGAAATGTTAAAAATGAAATGCTTTCATATTTTGACAGCCGAGATATTCACAGAAGTACAGTTAAACAAAGTACTTTATTTAAAGCAATGAACGGTAACAATTCATTTAATTCAAAAATTTACAAAAATGTAAAACGATTAATTGAAGTAAGAAAAAATTATCCGACATTATCCAGAGGTGATTTCATTGAAATAAAAACAACAAAACCTGAAATATTTTCATACATGAGAAAAGGAAAAAGTGACAGAATTTTAATAATTAATAATCTTTCCGATAATAAAACATATGCGGAATTAGAATCTTCCGAATTTAATTTTGATAAATATTCAGAGCAAATTGAAATGCTTGATTTAATTACAAAAAAAACAAAGATTTTAGAAATAGATAATAAAAAACTAGTTGTAAAATTAAAACCATATGAAAGTTTATGGCTAAGTTTCCCCTAAGAATTTGCAAACCTTTTAAAACCACCACTTTAAAATTTACATTCTTAACACACAAATTTTTGCTATACTAAAGTTTTGCTGAAAAAATACCGATAATTAATTTGGTATTATAAAGCAGATCTTTTTATTTTCTCTTTTTCCCATAATTATTTTTAAAAACAGATTCAATGTTAAGAAAGGTTATAAATGGTATCCATCAATAATTCAAATGATCCGATAAAAAAAATTAATTCCGATTTATTAGATTTTTTAGAAACTAAGAAACCAACAGAAAAAAATAACATTTCTATATTTGAATCAAACTCACAACAAGAATTATCAGAATCATATGATGTAAATAATGAGTCTGATATGTATTCAGATGTGTTCAATTTTTCACAAGAACCATTAATTGCTCTTGAAGGAACAGAATTAAAATATACAAATATAACAGAAATTCCGCAAAAAGAAAGTGAAATAAATCCGGATATTGAAGAAACAACAGAAGAAAAAATTGATAAAATAGCCATACATCAATTAGAAAAAATAGCATCTAACTTTACAAATAGAACAGATCTAAGTGAAGAAGAATACGGTCAAATTTTGGCACTTAATCAAATATTAACTAACTATCGAACTATACAAAATCAATATAAAGATCAAAATGCAACAGAAGGTATTGCCGATCAACTATATAACAATCTAAAAAATATAACTGGACTCGGTATTACCAAAGAAATGATAAATAATGAATTTATCAAAGAAAAAAATTTAACAAATTGTCTTATTTCTGCAATAAATAAAGATACCCAAAATATAGAAGAAATCGAGAATAAAGAATTCATTAACAGAATAAATAATTTTGACAATTTCAACGACAAATTTAATACATTTCTGGATTATTACGGAGATGAAGATGAAGCAATAAATGAATTTAATAAATTCATAGAAAAAAATAAGTATATTGCAGAATCATACGGATCAGACCTGTATGAAGATATCAGATTAGCAAAAAAAGATAATGAAATTGTACTGCAAATAAAATACGATGAATCCTATATTACAGATGAAGAAAAAGAAAATTTAACAGAAGATGGTTATATAACATACAAAAAAGAAAAAGATAAATTTTCTATTCCGCTTCCGATAGAAAGTATATTTATAAACTCAAAAATAGATCCCGAATCAGATAAAGAAATGCTAAAGCCTGCAACAGATTTTAATTCAGTATATAAATTTATGACAGGTGTTGAATTTTCTCCTGAAAATATACAAAAATACTTAAACGAAAGTTATATGTATTCACAAGCAAATTCAAATATGGCAACAGCATATCAGTTAGAAAATTCATTAACACAAAAAACGCCCGAAACAGCATTTGAAATATTTAAACAAATAAATCAAGGAAATGAAGATACAGCAATAGAATCTTTTAATTCTTATTATCAAACATTGCTGGAAGAAGGAGATCCTAATGTTAATTTATCAATAGTCGGAAACAAGCTGACATCAATAAAAGCCCAAAAGAATGAAAATGGTCAGATAGAATTTATATTTAAATTTGAATCAGAAAAGCCTGATGACAAAATATCATTATATAATTTTTCATCATACAAAGGAGAAAATGATTCTTTTGAATTTAAATACAATATTACAGAATACAATAAAATGATGGAAAATGCGAACACAGCGAACAGTGCTGAGACAAATGCATATAGTGATGATCTTTATAAAATAAATATGTTATTTTGTGAGATGAATAACAACGTAGCAAAAAATGGAGTATTAGAAAAAAGAGCCGAGGAAGACTTTAAAAACAGATTTCACAAAACAATAGAAGAATCAATAAAAGATTATAACCAAGCCTTTAATGAAGCATTTGGAGAAAATGAACTTCAAAATAGTATAAATAAATATATAAGTGATATGGATTCATATTCGCAGAGATTATCATCGATAATATCAATAGGATCAATAGGAGCAAGTTTTATTAATCCTCTTGCCGGAATTGGAGCGATTTTTGGTGCATTTTCAGATAACATAGTAGATGGAATCAATATGGCGACAAATGAAAAGAAAAATGAGGATTGGCAAGGCTTAATAGAAGAGAGTATAAAAGAAGCATCATTTATGGCATTAGGAGTATGTGTAGGTAAAATTGCAGCCACAGGGAATAACCAAATAACAAATTTTTTAACAAATAATACAGAATACGGAGCAAAAACTATTAGCCAAATAGGTACATTAACAGAAGCAACAATAGATGCCGCATTAGGAATGGGTGTAGACTATATAACAACAGGAGATATAAATTTAACCGGGAACGGACTCAGCGTATTTATGGATATATTATCAGGAGCCAGAGGTTATCGTGCCTTAAAACAAATATCGTCAGAAGATATAGAACTAAAATTAAGAAGAAAACATCTTGCAAATATGGGAGTAGATGAATCATATATAAAAGACATAACAAAATTAAATCAAACACAATATGAGAAGTGTGTGTCACTAATAGCGGAAGAACATTTTGATCCTTATTATTCAAGGCAATTAGCACAATTAGATGATATACAATATAAAAGAGCAAGAGAGTTAATGGAAAAAGGTATGCCTTTATCGAGGGCAGCCGATGCAGCAGTATTGACAGATTCAACGAGTATAAAATTAATCGATGATTTAATGGAGAATCCGCAAATATCGAATTACTATGTTACAAAATTATCATCATTAGATCCGAATTCTTATGAAATAGCATATAACTTAATAACAAAAGAAAATTATTCAGCACCCAGTGCAATAGATATAGCGGAATCGTCAAAAATTAGCGGTTTAGATGCAGATAGTTTTAAGCTAGCATATGAAATAGCACAGGATAAAACTATTATATTAAATGAAACAGACACAAGTACAATTGAAAATCCAAGAACCTTTGAAGAAGCAACAGAAGGAAAATTAACAGGATATAGTGCAAGTGCCGAGACAATAAAAGAAGCTGCCGGTGAAATTAGAGATAAAAGTAAAAAAATGAAAAAGGAAATTACACCTGAAGTTGAAAAGATTCTGGAAGAGCAAGCTGCCCAATTATATAACGGAAGTCTTGAACACGTTTTTGAAGCTGAAATTGAGGCAGGTACATTAACTTTACTAAGTGATGATATTCTTACGGCGAGAGCAAAAGGTATAAAATCAACATTAAATAAATTGATAACAAAATATGAAAAAGGCAGCATAAATCTTGAGTCAAAAGAAACGATAGCAGCAAGTTGTAAAAAAGCGATAGGAGATTCATACGGAACAAGAATTCAAATAAGCAGTTTAGACCCTAAAACTGCGATGTCTACAATGGAAAATACAATCAAAGGATTAGGTCTGGAAGGGAAATTAACTCCCGAAGAATTTATTGAATCATTGGTAACGGATAAAATACCAACAAATATTGATGACTATAAAACAGTACAATTAACAATATTAAATGCACTAAAAGAAAAACAAACAGAACCGATAGTAAGGAAATTAATAGCAGGAATAGAAGATGGAACAATAACAATAACAGAATTGAACAATTATGGTAATAATATTTCATGTTATTTTTCTGAAATGCAAATATATCATATTTCAGAAGCATACTACAGAAAAACAGGGGAAAAACTTGATGTAACTTCAAAAGCTGACGATTATAAATATTCAATAACATTTGATGAAACAAAAAAATTGTATGAAACCGACTATAGTAAAATTAATTCAGATAAAGCCGTAAAAGAATCAGGATATACATCATCACAAATGAACGTAAAACATAAATTTGGCGAAGAAACAGGAAACGGTGAATTACAAATAAGAGGTAAAGAAGTAAATGCATTTGGCGATGTAGAACATATACCATATGATATCCGACAAGGCAAAATTACGGCAAAAGACACTGAATACAGTGAAATATACAGTTTAATAAAAAATATGTCTAATGAAAGCTATGAGTTATATAACCAATATTTAACGGCGACATATGACTATTTAAGATTAAAAGAACTGGGAATAGAAGTACCAAAACCTGAATTTAAAGATACAATAAAAACAAAGAACGGAAATATAATACCTGAAGATAAGAAAAGTTTATTAACAATGGAAGGATTAATTGAAATTAATAAAAAAGCACACGGTAAATAGATATAAAAAAATAAAAAAGAAAAAAGAAAAAAATTTTATGTTCGGTTTTTGTAAAAGACAACAAAAGGAATAATATAATATGGAAATAAATAATAATAATACAATAAGAAATAATACATTCACAGGGATCAAAAGAAATAGTACAAGTGAAAAAGTTGAACAATTTAAAAATGTATTAATTCCTGAAGTACATAAATGTTTAGCGGAAGTAGCAGAGAGAAGAGTACCTGAAAATGGTATATTTACGAGATTGGAAGCGAATTTTCCGATACCCGAATCAACTTATATGGCAGCACTAAATATATTTTCCGCAGCAGGAGAAACAAAAGATCAAAGGATTTTATCAATAGGAGTACATCACCCTAACAGTGATAAAATGTTTACAAATTATTTAATAAAAGGAACAAAAAAAGAAATATTAGATTATTTAAAAGATTCAAGGAATCAAAAAGAAGTAATAGAATCAGTATTTCATTTAGAGCAAAAAGCAAAAGAATATTATCAATAAAGAAATATAATCCAGTATCGCAACCTTTGGTGCAGCGGCACATTTAAAATTTAGGCAGTAGGGTAGACTTTAGTCTACCTTTCTTTATTATTTATTTTATTTATTTTTTTAGTAAATAATAAAAAAAATTGCGTTCTTTAGCTCCGTATAGATTACTTCTAAGCTCAGCTTAAGCCCCGTAACTCAGGCCTTCAAACAAACGGGGCTT
>CANPZN010000041.1 GCA_947588785.1 Candidatus Gastranaerophilales bacterium | reverse complement strand
CTCCGAAATGCCTGGACCAAAACCAGGTGCCTTACCACTTGGCGACGTCCCATTAACATCGACTATTATATATTATTAAGTCTTAATTAAAATGTCAAGATATTTTATTTTTTCTTGTATACTTTTATTTTTTTTTATGGCTTAATTATATTTATAATAATATTTTTATAAGGATTGTATTTTTATGCAAGCAAGACGTGCCGCAAGAGAGTTAGCTCTAATTCTTTTTTCACAAATGGATAACATTCAAAATCTCAACAAATGGGATTTTCAAGATATTGTTTTAAAATCTGTTAGAATGCTTACTAACAGTTCTACTGATGATTTAAAATCAGCTACCGCTTCAATATTAGAAATGAAAGAATTTATTGAAAATTATGAATCTAATCATAAAAAAAATCTTGAACGACCTATCGAAGTTAATAATATTCCTGTTCCTATTCCGCTTACATCTGATATGCAAAATAAATTAGATGAGTTGCTTAATATTGCCGAAAAAACTATGCTCGCCATTGAAATAGCTGAAATGGTTACTCTTGAAGAAAATACTGATGTCAAAGATTATATTATTAAAATTACCAATACTTTCAAAGAACACAAATCTGATATAGATTCTCAAATTAAAAAATTTGCCCTCGGTTGGGATATTAACAGGCTTGTTAAAATGGACAAAGATATTCTTAGAATAGCAATCAGCGAATTATTATTTATTAAAGAAGCTCCTCTTAAAGTAATAATTGATGAAGCTGTTGAATTGGCTAAAAAATATTCTACTGATGATTCCGCTTCTTTTGTTAATGGCATACTCGGTAAAGTTGTCATTGAAAATAATTTAAAATAATAATCAAGGATGTTATTATGTTTAATTTTTTCAAAAAAAATGAGTCTGATAATAATATTTCCAATGGAGATAAATTCAAATCTTTTTGGAATTTTTCATTTGAAAATTTAAAAAACACTCTCTCTAATACAACACAAAATCTTGTTAGTAATGTTGTTTCTGAAATCGAAGAAGAAGAAGAATTTGACGATTTTATTTTAGATGATATGGAAGATCTCCTTATTAAAGCTGATTTAGGCGTTGGTCTCGCCTCTTCTATTACTGATAAACTCAGAAAACAAACAAAAGTTAAACCTTCTCAAATTAAACAATTTTTAAAAGATGAATTCTCTCAAATCCTTAAAAATGCCGGTAGTTCTGATTTGAATTATGAAGATGGCAAACTCAATATCTATTTCATTACCGGGGTAAATGGTGCGGGCAAAACAACTTTAATTGCTAAATTAGCTAATAATTTTCGTCTGTCCGGTAAAAAAGTACTTGTTGCTGCCGGTGATACTTTTAGAGCCGCGGCTGAAGAACAACTTGATATATGGGCTAAACGTGCTCAAGTCGATATTTATAGAAAAGATGGTATTGATTCTGCTGCAGTAGTTTTTGATGCTATTAAAAAAGCTCAAAATGAAAATTATGATATTTTACTTATTGATACAGCCGGAAGGCTTCATAATAAAAAAAATTTAATGGAAGAATTAAATAAAATAAAATCTATAATTGATAAACTCGCTCCGGGTTCACTTAGAGAATCTATTCTTGTTTTAGATGCAAATACTGGGCAAAATGGTTTATCACAAGCAAAATTATTTTCTGAATCCGTTAATCTTACTTCTGTTGCTCTCACTAAATTGGATGGTAGTGCTAAGGGCGGCATTATTATTGCTATTGCAAAAGAATTTAATCTGCCTGTTAAATTAATTGGTGTCGGTGAAAAATTGGATGATTTAAAATTGTTTAATCCTGATGATTTTATTAATGCTTTATTCTTAAAATAAATCCTACAGTATAGATTTCACGTTTACTGTTTATATTATTTTATTTTCAATTTCAATTCTTGTTGATATTTATTTAATTTATAATCTTTTTACAATATTAATCTTTGTATTTTATACATAATAAATTTTACCCGATCAACTTTTAATATCTAAAAAATCTAAAATGGCATTTATAAAAGTTAAAGGATGAATGGGACAACCAGGTATATATAAATCTATTCTATGTTTTTCCATAAATTCTCTGTTTATTTTCGTTGAATCTTCAAAAATCCCGCCTGATATTGCACAAGCTCCGGTTAATATTACTATTTTCGGATCCGGTGTCGATTTATAACAATCTTCCAATGCATCTGCCATATTCTCTGTTATCGACCCGGTAATAACTATTCCATCCGCATGTCTTGGTGAAGCAACAAAATCAATTCCAAATCTTCCCATATCAAAATTAACATTGGAACAAGCATTTAATTCCATCTCACACCCGTTACAGCCTCCGGCTGATACTTGTCTCAGTTTTAATGATTTACCCAATATCCTTTTTATGTCTTTTTTTACTTCAATTGCTGTTTTATAAAATTCTTCACTGCCACTATCTTTTGTTATTATTAATTTTTTTCTATCGGTTGTGGCTAATTTATAAAAATTAGAAAATTTAACAGCTTCACTTTTTCGCTCACATACTCCACAAAATGTACATTTACCCATATCTATCGATATAGGCCCATTCTTAATAGCTCCAAGCGGACATATCGCCTCATCTATTCTTTCTCCGTTTATTATCGGATACCCCCTAAATTGCTCTCTCATTGGTGCATTTTTTATATCTTTTATATACTGTTTACCCTGATATATTCTTAATTTTAATGTCTTTAACATATTTTTTCCTTATAAATCATTTCCACAATATGAAAGATTGAAACTCTTATTACATAATGGAAAATCAGATATTCCATTATTTCTTACCGCCATTGCCAATGCATACCAATTATTAAAAGATGGATCTTTTATTTTATAGCGTATTATTTCTCCATTTTTATCAGTTATTGCAATATGCACAACTTCACCTCTCCATCCTTCCGTTATTGATATTGCCATACTTTCAGGAATTAATTTTTTCTCGTTATCTTCTATAAGATCTTCTTTTTCATAATTTTGTAATAACTTTATAAATTTCTTTATTATATATATTGATTGTTTTATTTCCTTATATCTTAATCTTGTCCTTGAATAAACATCTCCATCAAATTTTGTTGTTTTATTTTCAATATCTTTATACCATTTATCTTTAAAATCAAATCTTGTATCTATATTTATTCCTGAAGCCCTCGCTGCCATCCCGACTAATCCTAGTTTTTCTGCATTTTCTTCACTTACCGTCCCTGTTTTCTCCAACCTTGATATTACTGTAGGTGCTTCTAACATTGTCTTCATTGTTCGTTCTACATCTTTTGAAACTTTATCTAATACAGTATTTATTTTTTCACCCATTTCCTTATCTATATCAAAATTAACACCACCTGTTACAATTAAGCCTCTGCCAAATCTGCTGCCGCTTATTTCAAGCATTGTATTTATTACAAGAGTTCTTATTGCTCCAAAAACAGATGCTCCCATCAAATACCCTATATCTCCTGCTATAGCACCCAAATCTCCTATATGTATTGCACTTCGTTCCATTTCCAATGCTATCAATCTTATTATTTGTGATTTATTGGATATCTTTCTATCGCTTAATGTTTCTATTAAATTAGAATATGCCAGATTATGGGCTATTACACTATCTCCACATATAGATTCCGCAAGTTGATTTGAATGTTTCTTTTTAAATAATTCTTCTATTCCTCTATTTTGCCAGCCTAATTGTATTTCTAAATTATATATCTTTTCTCCATTACACATAAATCTAAAATGACCAGGCTCTATAACTCCTGCATGTATTGGCCCGACTGCTACCTGATGTATCTCATCTCCTTGCATCTCAAAAAAATTATACTCTTCTCTATGCTCCCTTAATGGCTTCAACCAAGGATGATTTTTTGGTTCTATTTTAAATTCTTCATAAAATTCCCGTTCAAATATATGATACTTTTCCATATATTGAGTAAAACTTTCATATTCTCTATCTTCTTTATTAAATATTGATGATGTTACATATAATTTACCTTCCTCATCATCTGCCAATATTATAAATAATCTTATACCCGAATCAAGTCTCAATCCAAAAAATCCTATTGGCCTTTTGTTTATTTTTGTCGCTTCTTTTCTTATTTCATCTATTTCTGCTATCTCAATATCTTTTAGATTGATTCGCTGTCTATTTTCTGTTATTAACCAGTTCATATCTTCTCACAATCCAACCACACTTAGTTTTATTAACATTTCTATATTATAAGGTATATATATTCCCAATAGAAAAGCAATTATTAACAATATCACTTGCGGAACATACATTGATATCTTAAGTCTATTTCTATTATTTGAAAGTTCTCTATTTCTTTCTTCACTTATTTCTCCATAACACATATTTATTACATTTCTTCCAAGTCCGAAAAGTATTATCGTTAGTAAAAGTAAAAATAACCCGGCCAAAATATAATGTCCTTGCTCTAACATAGATTTAATCATCAAAAACTCTGAAATAAATAATATTGAAGGTGGAAATGCAGTTATTCCTATATATGATAACATCCAAAGCCATCCTGTCTTTTTATCTACACTCATTAGACCATTAACATTTTTTATTTTTTTTGTTTCATATATTTTTAATATATTACCTGATGTCAAAAAGAATGACGCCTTTATTAATGAATGTCCTATTAAATGTATTATTGCAGCTATAATTCCTGCTCCGCCTAAAGCTGTTCCTATTATTAATATTCCCATATTTTCTACTGATGAATATGCTAGCATTCTTTTATAATTATTTATATGATATATAAATACTGCTGATACAAATAATGATAAGAATCCCATTATTAACATCATTTCTTTTGCATAATCACTACAATTTCCTGCATAAACTATCGTATATACATTTAGTATAACGAAATAAGCCGAATTTAAAAGTGCGGCAGATAATAATGCAGATGCGGGAGATGGTGCTTCCGAGTGTGCATCCGGAAGCCAAAAATGCAGTGGAGCCAGTCCCATTTTTGTGCCAAATCCAAATAATATAAATATGAATGACAATTTTAACCAAAATGTATTATATGTCTTCGCATTTAATACTAATTCATAATAATTTAATGAACTTAAATCTCCTGTCGCTATTGTAAGCAAGACTACACCAACAAATGCCAGAGCAATTCCGATAGAACATATAAATACATACTTCCATGCTGCCTCTATTGAATTTTTTGTCTTTGAAAAATATATTAAATATGCACTGGCTAATGTTGTCGCTTCAACTAATACCCACGATAATCCTAAATTATTACTTATTATTACTCCGGTCATTGCCAGCACAAATATTATAAGCATATATGTATAATGTCTTTTCCTCTTTATCGGTACATTTTCCAAATTCATGTATCCCTTGTTATATATACTTACTGCCATAAAAATTATTGATAATATGACTAAAAATATTATATTTGAATTGTCTATGCGTATATATTTACTTATAAACCTCTCATCTTCAAATACCATATAATATGTACTTAACAATAAATGGATTATTGCATATATAATTACAAATAAATTATTCAGATTTTCCTTTTTTAACAGGAATAATATTATACATAATACAATCGGAAATATTAATAATAAACTAATTGTCATATTCACAATCCCTCAAATCAGACAAATGAGATATTTCTAAATCGTTAAATTCCGTATTAATATGTTTCACCAATAATCCGAGTATAAATACTGCAATAAATAAATCTAACAATACCCCTAAATTAACTATCAACGGCATCTCTTTTGCTGCTGAAAGTGATAATAAAAATATTCCATTTTCCATTGTTATAAAATCTATTACATTTGATACAACTTTATGTTTAATTGTGATCAACATTAAACTTATTATTATTACTGATATTGAAACTCCGAAATATAAAGGATTTATCATTTTCATTGCTGGTAAATTTATATTCGATACTAAAAAACCAAAAAACAAAATTATTGTTGATATAAATAGAGAATAAAAATGATGAATATTTGCTTCTGTATCTCTATATCCTTTTGTCCTTTTTATTAGCCCACCAAGAAATGCTGGTATTGCTATAGATTTTATTACTATTGTTTCAAATGCAATAAATAATATATTTATCAATGTGAATTCATTCATTCCGAACATACATATTAAAAATAAAAGAATTCCTTGCCATATTAATACCTTTACATGAGCTGCTAATCTACTGGTTGCTGCCGTATATAATATCGTAAACCCGAATAATATAATAAATACATTTTCCATACTCTAAGTTCCAAATACTTTCATTGTTACTAATGCCAATATAATAAGGGCTATTGCAACCATTACAAATACAAACTCATATACATGAGACATTCTTAGTCTTGCCATGCCCGATTCTATTGTTCCTATTATTACCGAAATTATTATTAATATCAAAATATATAGTAAAATTGTCAGATATTGAGGTATTACTGCAGGTATAATTAAAGAAGCAATCAATGTTGATATTATCAGCATTTTTATTCCAGACGCCCACATTATAAATGCAAGATCACATCCTGAATTATCTAATATCATTACCTCATGTATCATTGTTAATTCTAAATGTGTTGCAGGATCATCTGTCGGTATTCTGGAACATTCTATTAATATCATAATAAATAATGCCGTTATTGCTAACACTATTACACAAATTTTTGTTATTAAAGGTAAATCAGTAACAAATTGACGAAAACTTTCAAAGGTGTTTATATGATTCATTGCACATAACGAAGCTGTTATTATAAAAAATCCCGGTTCAACAAGCGTTGTAAAACAAGCTTCTCTTGAAGCTCCCATCCCTTCAAAACTACTGCCTGTATCCATTGCACTCAATAATGCAAAAAATTTCCCTATTCCGAGAATATAAGCAAATATCACGAAACTAAAATCTATATTTATTAAAAATTCTATTCCTATAATCGGAACAAAAAATCCTGAAAATATTGCTGATGTTAATATTATTGAAGGAGCTAACTTAAATATAAAAGATGTAGTTTCACTATATACAGGTTCTTTTTTCAATAATTTTGAAAAATCGTATATTGGTTGAAATATACTTATTCCTTTTCTTCCGCTCCAAAATGCTTTAGTTTTTTTTATAATTCCGAGCATTATAAACGGCATTAATAATAACAATAACATTTTTACAATTTTTATAATCATAATTAACAGATTGCAGCTCCTATCAGCATTAATATTAAAAATATCAGTCCGTACAAGATATAATGCTGAATATTACCATCTTGCAAACGTTCAAATTTTGTAAGAATTTTTTCATCATATTTTATTATGGGATTTATTAAATAAGCTTCTTCTACATCTTGAATTTCTGAATTATAATAAGCATTTTGGGGGAATATTCCTTTTGGTTTTTTGACCTCATAAACTTTTTTAAATATTGGAGTCAATATTGAAGAAAAAGGATATACATACGAAGATGCCGTATATTGAATACTACTGTTGCTTTTATTATATCCACAGCCCCAAGTTTTATATTGTTTTGATTTTCCAATGACAATTCTTTTTATTAAACACATTATTATTATAAATATTAAAAATGAACTAACAATCATAGTAATAATCAATAATATTACGGAAACTCTGAATATCGCATCTTGATTATAATCTGCATATAGATTTAGAGGAATAATATATTCACCAAATGGTGATAATATTGAGATTACAAAAGTTAATATAGCTAAAATTCCCATTGGAATAAGCATTGATTTCGGAACATCTTTTTCTGCGTTTTTTGAATAATCACTTCTGGGATTTCCCAGAAAAGCAACAGAGTATATTTTAGTCATTGCAAGTATTACTAGCGTTCCGACAAGAGCTAACGAGGCTATAGCCAAAACAATAGAAATAAATGAAAGTGAAGTAAGAGGAAGTTTCAATACAGAAAACATACTCCCATAAATTAGAAATTCACTAATAAAACCATTTAACGGAGGAAAAGCACAAATTGCTACTCCTGCAAATAAAAAGAATACAGCGGTATATGGCATTTTTTTTATTAAGCCGCCGAGTTGTTCAATATTTTTTGTATGAGTTTGTCTATATATACTTCCTACACCCATAAACAACAAGCATTTAAATACAGAATGATTTAAAATATGCATAAAACATCCGAAAGTGGCAAGTGTTATAACTAAATTACTATGATATAATTTTCCAAACATTATTAGACTAATCGCTAACCCAATTATTCCTATATTTTCTACAGATGAATATGCCAAAAGTTTTTTTATATCTTTTTGAGTAATTGCATAAATAATTCCATAAACTGCAGTTAATACAGAAATAAAAAGAACAGTATATGTAATAAAAGGAGTAGGCATATCAATAAATGTTAATACCTTTAATATTCCATATATGCCGGTTTTTATCATAACTGCCGACATAACGGCAGAAACATGACTAGGTGCAGCAGGATGTGCTTCCGGCAACCAATTATGCATCGGGAAAAATCCTGCTTTTATTCCGAACCCGACAAAAGACAGAATAAATATAATATCTTTTAAGTAAGGATGTGAAACAAAAACTGATTTAAAAGTTGAAAAGTCATAACTGCCTGATTTTATTGACATTAAAACGAATGCTGAGATTATAAATACTACTGAAATATGCATATAAATAAGATATTTAATTCCAGCAGAAAGTACTTCTTTTTTATCATCTTCAAATATTACGAGAAAAAATGATGATAAAGACATTATTTCCCACATTATTAAAAAGAAAAAGGCATTTTGTACAGTAACAACCATTAACATAGCAGCAGTTAATAAAGTATAAAAGAAGCAATGAGCTGTTATTTTTTTGTTTTTTGCTAAGTATTCCATATATCCGTTTGAATATATTGATGACAACATTGTTATAATTGAAATTATTATTATAAAAAATGATGATAAAGAATCATTATAAACCCCTACATTTCCGAAAATCGGATTTTGGAAATAAAATGGTTTTGAAGGTAATATTGCTGAGATTATAAGCAATATTGAAGCAATGCAAGAAAATAAAGCAAGAATTTTAAATTTAATTGTTTCTTTGAATAAACAAGTAAGCAATCCCCCGATTACTAATAAAGCTATCCCGGTAAAAAATATTTCCATCTCTTTTGTTATTTATATATCTGTCTCGACTACAAATTTTATTTTTGCTTAAATACAAAAAATATTCAAGAATTTTTTTGTTATAATAAATTATTATGAAATATTTAAAAAATTGTTGTATTTCTTTTTGAAACAAGTATTTTCAATTTTTTAACTCTACATTTTGTTAATATTGCAATAAAAATTAATCCATATAATGAAAAATATAAATTATACAAACATAGATTGTCCGAGAAAATATGAAAGCGAACTCAACAACAAACGAAATTTAGTGAAACACTCAACAAAAAAGGAAAATTCAAGAAAGTCATCGGCGAAGTGCGATACTTGTTTCATTTAAAACTTTAAAAATTTAAAAAATCACAATACAAATCAATGAAGTTAAAATACCTATTATTATTAAAGATAAAGTTGCCATAACAACTTGTTTGGGTTTATTTTTTTCAATACAACTCGAAGTACCTAGAACATGACTTGCGGCACCTATTGCTAATCCTATTGCTATGTCACTTTTTACACGTATCATTTTTAATAATTTATGACCGAATACAGCACCATATATACCTGTTAAAGCAACAATACAAGCTGTAAGCTCAGGTATTCCGCCTATTGTTCTGGATATTTCAAGGGCAATTGGTGTCGTTACTGATTTTGGCATTACAGATAAAATAATTTGCCAATCTGAATGAAATATTTTTCCTATTATATAGCTTGTTACTAAGGCAGTCATTGTTCCTATCGCAAATCCTGTATATATTGCTCTTTTATTTTTTGTTAACAGTTTTATATTCTCCGATAACGGATAACCTAATGCTATTGTGGCAGGCCCTAACATTAATGTTAAAAAACAAGCGGAATTATTATATTTTTCATAATCTATTTTAAACCCCGTCAAAATAATTATAATTATTATGCCTGTTATAAGGTTTGGATTTATAAATTTAAATTTAGGAAAGCTTTTCAACCATCTTACTGCTTCATATATCATAATTGTTATAATAAGACCCCATATATTAATCATGATGCAGCTTCCCTATTTTTTTGAGTCTTACATATTTTATAATATTTTCTACAATTATTCCCGTTAATAATAATGTAAATGTAGCTGTTATTATTACATTCAATAATATTTGTATAAGATTTTTTTCTATAATTGAATAATACACAATAATTCCGACTAAAAGAGGAACAAATAACATTGGCATTATCTTTAATAAAAACTCACAAGAATCTTTAACCCATTCTTTTTTTATTATATTTATTTGCAATAAAAAACACAACAATATTAATCCTAAAATAGGTGCGGGCAATATTATATGCGTCAATTTTATTGTTATATTGCATAAATATTGAATTACAAATAAAATTAATATTCCAAATATAAATTTTAATCCCTTTTTAATCATAATTTAATATTATCACGAAATAAAAAAGAGAGTTTTAAAACTCTCTTTTAATATCCTTTTGGAATTCCGCCTTCTTTTATAACTCTCCTTGTAAATTCCCAACAATGATCTTTTATACCGAGTTGTTCAATCTTTTTATTATAATGTTCAAACATTTCATAATAATGAGCCGGTACTGTAGGATCTGAGTGATGAAATTCCGGAAAAAACTTTTTAAAATTTATATCTACTTTTGTATTTCTTATTCCGATTGAATACATCAACTCCAGCCATTTATCAAGTTCTTCAATATTGTCATTCAAGCCATCAACTATTATATATTTTGCAATTAAAGAATCTTTTGCTTTTTCAGAACAAGCCAAATATTTTTTAACATTTTCAATTACTTGATCAAAGGCATCTATTCTTTTAATCTTTTTATATAATTCACGGGAAGCACAATCTATAGAAAAATCAAAGTCCACTTGAGGAGCTTCTTTTAATGCTCTTTCTATTCCTTGAGAGTAATTTATGCAGGAAGAATGAAATGACATTCTCTCTACCCCATTATCAAGACATTTATTAATTATTGAATCAGCTTCATCTAACACGGTTAAATCTCCGCCTACAAGTTCAACATGGGCCTTTTTAGACACTTTATTATTATTATACAAATAATTTATATGCTCAAAAACATTATAAAAAGCACTTGGTTTTTTCTCACTTACCAGATACTCTCCTCTTGAAGATTGTACACAATATACACATCCGCAATTACAATGATCCCAATGATTTATATAAATATCATCAATCAATGGAATTTCATCACTCCACTGTCTTTTTTCAAGATCTATACATCCCTTGCAATTTTCAGGAATTATTCCTTTTTTACAATCCTCTATAACTTTTTTTCTTTTTTCATAAATTCGATTCCAATTTATAAAACCGCCCTTATAATCTTCTATAAATGTAACACCGCATTTATGAGAACAACAAACTCTTATGGCATTATCCATAAATGTTATACCACCATGAATATAACGACAAGACAAATATTCTTTTGGAGTTTGTTTTTTAAATATTTTCATTAACTTATTAAACATTTCATACCCCTTCCTTTATTGGATACTATCATAGTAAATTTTTTTTGCAAGTTTGTGATAAAATGTAATACATAATTTAATGGAGTCTTAAATTTGTTTTGTCCTCAACCTTTCAACAGAATAGAAATATACGAAAACGGCGATGTCTTTAATTGTTGTCCTCCTTTTTTAAATAATTATTCAATTGGGAATATATTTAATAATTCTTTTGATGATATTTGGAATGGTGAAAAAGTAAGGATTTTAAGGCATAATATTCTTAAAAATGATTATTCTCTCTGCAGTGACTTATGCAACAGAAAATGTAATAATGATTTTAATGAGAATGAATACAAAGAAATTGTTAATAATTATCCTGAAGAAATATCAGTAAGTTCGGATAATACCTGCAATGTTCGCTGTAAAATATGCAGGGATAATAATTTTCATACTGAATATAATAAAGAAAAATTAGAAGAAGAAATTGAAAATATTTGGCTTCCGATATTTAAAGATGTGCGTTTATTACGTTTTGGTTGCAGCGGTGAACCTTTTTGCAGTTATAAAGAATCCTTAATTATAAAAAGAGCTGCTGAAAAATATCCTAATATAAAATTCCATTTTCACACTAACGGAATTTTAGGCAATGAAAAACGTTTAAAAGAACTTAATGTATATGACAGAATAGATACAATTACACTTTCTCTTCATTCTGCTTCAAGATGGACTTATAATAAAATAGTAAGAGGCGGAAACTATAGTAAAGTTATGAAAAATATTAAATTATATTCCAAAATGAAAGAAAATAATCTTATTAATCACTTTAGAATGATTTTTGTTGTATATTCCGAAAACTATAAAGAGATGCCGAAATTTGTAAAACTTGCAAAAGAGAACAATGCCACTGCTGAATTTTGGGCATTAAGACTTGTCGAAAATACAAAAGTAGGTACAAATTTTGAAAAATATTCACTTATTAATATTAACCATAAACAACACAATGATTTGGTTAAATTATTAAAAAAGCCTATTTTTCAAGAAGATAATGTTATTTTGTATCCAGAATTAAAAAAACTTATTTAATATACTAAAGATTTAATATGGTGTCGTAACCGTTTGCTTGCTCTTTTAAAATTTACTGTCCTGGGACTTGTCATTTGCTCGCTTTCGCTCGATTTAACCCTACGGAAAATTCGCTCATCTGAGCCGTAAAGCTGTTCACCTTTTAAAACGCCACTAAAAAATTTCATTAACTCTATGAATCATCGAAATTTTCTCAGACAATTTGTACAATAATAATTTAAATGTTATTATAAATATTATGGAAGAAAAAAAAGCATTTTGTACCAGACCTTTTGAAGAAATAGAAATTCACCACACAGGAGAAGTATATACCTGTTGTCCGAATTGGAATAATTTTTATTCAATAGGTAATATTTATGAACATACAATTGATGAAGTATGGAATTCAGAGAAAGCACAAGATTTAAGGAAAAGAATATTAAATAATGATTATTCGTTATGTGACGTAAATGCTTGTTCATATTGCAGGCAATCACTTTTTTTATCGCCATTTAATACAAAATGTACACAAAGAATGGAAGAATATCCGTTGATTGTTAAATTTTGCTATGATTATGAATGCAATATAGCCTGCACAATATGCAGAGACAGAATGAAAAAACTCTCTGACACTGAGCTTGAAACACTTAATTCAAAAATAGATACATTCTTTCTTCCATTTTTGAAATCCGCAAAAACACTTATTATTAATTCCTACGGTGATCCATTTGGCTCAAGACACAGCAGGCTTGTTATTCAAAAAGCGGCAAAAATGTATCCCGATTTAAAATTTGATTTTCATACAAATGGTATACTATGTAATGAAGCGAGTTTTAAAAATTTAAATATAACACCGAAAAGAATCGAAAAAATAAGAATTTCTATTCACGCAGCAACGGCTGAAACTTATGGAAAAATTGTTCCGAATGGTGAATTATTATACCCTAAACTTATGGATAATCTAAGATATTTGTCAAAGATTAGAAAAGAAAATTATTTTCAATTCTATATACATTTTGTAGTTACAAAATTAAACTATAAAGAAATGCCTGATTTTGTAAGATTAGCACAAGAAGTTGGAGCAATCCCTTGTTTTTGGGAATTTCGGCAAGAAAATTGTGCTTACCCGAATATAGATAACCACTATGTAGTAAACCCTGAACACCCTTTACATCAAGATCTTCTAAAAGTTTTAAAAGATCCGATTTTACTCACTTATAAAGAAAACATATCACCTGTATTACTTGATTTAATTATGAAACAGAAAGAAATCTAAACATATAAATTCCTGTTTCATTGATATAATTGATATTTTCCTAAAGGGGATGGAAATTTAGCGAAATCCAAAAGATTAAATAAAAGAGTGATATAATCATTATTAAGTATAAGGAATGCACATGAAATTTTGTACTCTGCCTTTTGAAGAAATTGAAATACATATAGATGGTAATATTTATACCTGCTGCCCTAGTTGGAATAATTATTACTCAATAGGTAACATAAACAGCAAAAATATAGAAGATATTTGGAATTCTGAAAAAGCAATAAAATTAAGACAAAATATATTAAATAATGATTTTTCTTTATGTAATAAAGATAGATGTTTTGCAATAGGGGGGGGAATAATCAGGATTTTGAAAAACATTATGATATTGAATATAAACCAATAATGACTGATTATCCAAAACACATAAAACTTTGTTATGACTATGAGTGTAATTGTGCTTGCGTAATTTGCAGAGACAGAATACAAAGATTAAAACAAGATGAATTAGTACTTTTAAATAAAAAAATAGATACATTTTTTATTCCTTTATTAAAGCATGCAGAACTTTTAACTGTTAATACTGCCGGTGATGCTTTTGGCTCAAGACATACAAGAGAATTGATAAAAAAAACGATAAAAGAATATCCAAATTTAAAATTCGATTTTACAACAAATGGTATTTTATGTAATGAAAAAATATTTAAAAAATTAAATATAATTCCTGATAGAATTCACACTATCAGAATTTCCGTTCATGCGGCGACAAAAAAAACTTATGGAAAGATGATAAAAAACGGAGAAAAATTATTTGATACATTAATAAACAATCTTAATTATATTTCAAATCTTAAACAAAGAAACAACTTCAATTTTATACTTAATTTTGTAGTAACATCACTGAATTATAAAGATATGCCCAAATTTGTGAAACTGGCACAGAAATTAAATGCATATCCTGTTTTTTGGGAATATAAACAAGATTTATGTACAAATACAAAATATAATAAGGATATAGCAATAGTATCCAGTGATCATAAAGATCATATTAAATTAATAAAAATTCTCCATCATCCTAATATGTATATATATAAAAATAATCTATATCCACTTTTACAGAACTTGCAAAATCAAGATATAGACTATCCTTTAAAAAAATTTTTTAAGAAATTATTTAACCAAAAAAGTAGCACTAACAGTTGAAACTACTTTCTTTTCGATGGAAGATGTGTCATTAATTCCATAATCATTAACTTCTGTAGAATCAATTGGAACTATTTGGAATACTCCGAGTTTAGCACTTGTCATAACGCCTATTCTGCCATTTGTTCCTTTAACCAAACTTTTAGCACGTTCTTTTGCATTTTTTGCAGCTTCTGCTGCTACTTTAATTTTTATATCATTTAAATTAGATACATAATATTGTACGCTTCTTGATTCAAGATTTACATCCTGATTTACAAGGAGATTAACTTTTTTAGAAATTTCCGTTATTTTATTAATATCAGAAGATTTAACCGTAGCACTTTGAGAAGCATTATAATACTCAATTTCATTAGTAGTATTATAACTACCCGGGAATTTTTTATACTGTGGATAACTATTTATTACAGAAAACTCAATATCATTAGAATTTATACCATTTGACTCAAAAAATTCTTTTACTTTTATTGAATCATTTTCAAGTTGTTTATAACTTTCTTTTAAAGAAGGTTTTTGAGTTGAATAACTTATTGTCCAAGAAGCCGTATCGGATGTAACTGCCTGACTTGCACTGCCGGTAACTCTGATTGTTTGATTCTGTAATTTTTGAAATTCAACAACTGCATTTGACAATATATATGTAGACAAAACAGATCCTATTGCAATCATAATACCTAAAACTACAATTTGATAATCTTTTATTTGCATATAAACTCCTATTCATTAAAAATTTTACTATATACAAAGGTTTTACAATAAATTAATATATTAAGACATTTACCGTATAAATTACTAAATTTAAACTCCTATCAATGTATCACATTGAAAGTTTTTACGCAAGAGTTCTTAGAAAGAATTATTACTATAGATAACATCTATGCACTTTAGAATATTCGAGAAAATTTCTATGGTTTCTGACGTGAGCGAAGTTTGGAGCAGCATTTTTTATTTGTTTGTTTATCATTTTATTGTTGGTGGGTTAAACCCCAATCTACTTACTGTGTTTGCCATATTATTTCCTTCCTTTTTTTTATTAATAATGCCTTTATTTTAGTATTATTGATAATTACATTGTTGTATTATATTTAATATTTCTTCGTTCCTATTATCATTAAATAATGCCATTTGACTATAATCTTTAAAATATTGAATATCAGCACATAAAGATTCTTTATGCATTTTATTT
>CANPZN010000040.1 GCA_947588785.1 Candidatus Gastranaerophilales bacterium | reverse complement strand
ATATATCTTTTTTTGCTGTTTAAGCATTTTCTCACTCCAATGTTCTTGCTTTGCAAATAAAGAAAATACAGCTATAGCATTCTTTAATGACTTTTCTATAACTTCCAAATTATCTTTATATAAAACCGCCTTTTGTTTTGCTGAATTTAAAGAATCTGTTAAAACTTGAATATTCCAGTCTTTAATTTGTAGTTTTTCATATTTATACATTTCATTGTATATATTTTCAATTTTTAAATTTTTTATAATAAATGCCGCTTCCCTTGATTTGTCAGAATTAAAATGGATTTCTTCTATTTTTGAATCAATAAATGATTTTAATTCACTAATAAACTCTTTTGATTTATTTTCAATATTTTTTCCTTTAAAAGAATAAAATCCATTAGGAGCAAAAAGAATTTCTTTTTCCCATTTATCAATAATATTACTCAGTTCTAAAAGTTTAATTTTATCCAAAAATTTTTGATCCAAAAAAGAATCATCATCTGATTCTTTATAATCTTGAATTTTATTTAATGAATATGTTTTTTCATATGTATCATCTAATTTAATCATAATATTCTCCCTTTTATGGACAAAAAGTTTCAGCAAGTGCTAAAGCATCTTTTGTAATAGCCTTAATATAAGCATTTTTATAATTAATTCTTGTAAGATGAATTTGATTATAATAATCCCTTGCTTTGTCTAAATATATACCGGCTTTTTTTTCTGATTTATCCAAAATATCAATAGCAGACAATTCTGCAAATGATTTTTCATCATCATACAAATTTAATGCTGTACCTGAAATAGAAACTAAATTACTTGCAGCCATTTTTGATTTAATATTACCCATATTTTTTATGGCATTAAGTTTAACTTTTCTGGATTCTTCTAAACCTTCCTGGCGTTCATATGCTGCTTCCGATTCAGCTTTTTGTGCATTAACTGCAAGTTCCATAATTTTTAAATTATTTGCTGCCTGCTCTTGCTTAACATCCATTACATTAACCATACACATAATTTATAAATCACCTCTATATCTAATCTAGTGTTGCACTTTGCCGCTGACTATCTTGAAATTTCGTACACGTTCCTTCTCTCGAAATTTTCTCAGTCGTATTTACTTTATAAAAAAACTCAAATCTTTTAGGAATATTTAATTTTTTGGGCTTCGGATTATCAAATTTAAATCCTAATTTTTTCAACCATTTTTTTGCCTCAAAATTAGACTCATAAATATAGTTATACATTATCTTATATACTTTCGAGGCTTCATTTATTTGATATTTCAATTCTTTCCAAAATAACTTTTTATTTAAATTAATAAATTTAGAAGATATAAGCCAAACACAAACCATATTTCTATCATAATTCGGTATTTCATAAAATCCGCCTACAGCAATAGGAATATCTTTTTTATTTCCATTTTTTCCCATTAATGTAAGAAAATCAGAGTCCAAAATTTTTTGAAGCACCTTTTCTTTCCAATTTTTATTCCATAATGCTTTTAACTCAACCTCATCTTCAAATCTTATATTATCGAGTACAAATTTAACATCTTTTTCATCTTTATTCGTTTTAAGCATTTACATCTCCTAAGGTAATATCCAGTGAGATTGAATTAATGGTAATAGGAAAGGGATATGGCTGTATAATATGAACTGTAGCATTATTAGAATAATCAGCAAGCGGATATACATCGATAGAGCCTGAATATAAATAATTAGGATCATCAATGCTAATCAAACTTCTTGAATTTTGATTTATAGAACCATCTGTTCCGATTACAAAAAAATCTTCTCTTGATTTTTCAACTGAAATACTTATAGAATTAACTATTTTTAAAATACCATGAGTATTTTCACCTTCTAAATTAAGTGTTTCCAATTCAAATGTATAAGGGATTCCTGCAATAATTTTTGAAGCAGGGATTTTTATATTTACAGAACCATCTTTTACCACTAAATTTTCAATTAAATTTGAATCTGCAAGAACATTAATTGTCTCGCCTTCAAGATGATCTAAACCGGATATTTTAGAAATAGGTTCTCCTTCATAACGCAAACTACAATCTAAGAAAACACCGTCTTGCGTACTATTTACAATTCGAGAAGCCATTCTTTCAATAAAGCGTTTATATTGACCATTAATAAAACGTTTGACAACGAAATAAGCTATATCTTCATTTTGTTCTCTAACAACTGCAACTGATTCAAATTTACCTTTAGTTTCATGTTTATGCCACCCTACAACTGATTGTTTTTTATTATATGTCAATGCATTTACCGTACCGTCTGACATTACACACCATAAAATACGATAAGGTTCTTTTGCATATGCCATATCAACAATATATTTTCCTTCAAATAAATGATTTGCGAAAATAGAAAGTTCTTCTCCATCATAGCTATCAGATAAATACGTATAACCCAAATCCCGAAGAACAGATCCGCCTGACTGTGCAAAAAGAATCATATTTCCCGATACGACAGGTGCTACATTAGAACATCCATAAAAACTTTGAGGTGAAGCTACCAATGATGATGAAGCTGCGAATGCTCCGTCCGATCCATTTAATTTCCATTCCGCACCTGAAGTTAACAGAATCAAATCATTCATAGCAATAATATGTCTGATTTCATTTACTTCTCTTTCTGATAGAGAAATATCTATTGCATCAGTTGCTGTTAAAGGTCTTGAAATATTAAAATTATCATTCGTTGCTGTCTGTGAAGCAACTAATTTTTGAGGATTTTTCTTCAAACATCCGTATACTTTGCGTTGCTGAAAATAATTAACACAAGCAGGATTATTTCCTTCTTCAAAAGGATTTTTATAAATAGGTGCTGTTGATGTTAAATCCGGTTCTATTTTATCATCTTTAAATGTAGTTAATGATGTAGTTCCAATATATCCAAATACACCATTAACACTTTTATATATATTATATTCAACAGCATCTTCAACCGCATTAAATGTAATTGTTATATATTCAGTTGTACCCCAATATGATTCCAATTCTCCCACCACAGAAACTTCTTCAGATCTGTTACTTTCTTCATATGTTTCTGCTTTTACAGAAGTTATAACATAAGTATATGTATAAGGTTGTTCTTTACCACCTGTCCATACAGCATTCAAATTATCAGGAGGCAGTATCTTTGATTTAAAACTTATATCTTCTAACTGCCAATCATAATGAGACATTCTTGAAAGTTCAGAAGGGGTATAATTTATATGACATAATGTTAAAACATCAGCATTTTGAGCATATTTGATATCAAATAAGTCATCTTGAGAATATTTTGTTTCTATTTCTACAGGTTCAAATTGTTTTTCATTTTCTTCCGGATAGACTATTTGAGCTCCATCTTTTATAAACCTTGCATATTTATCTCCTAGTTCTATAATGTAAGTTTGTTCGGTATTAAAAGAGAACGGAATAAGTCTAACTAATGAATCAGAATTTTTAACCTCGCAAATAAGTTCAAGTCCCGATCTGTTACTAACACAGCCTTCTGCTTTAACAAATCCATTTTTTAATGTTTTTAAACCTACTGAATATTTTGCAAGATCATTTCTTGCATATAAAGCAGGACTTAATTCGCCCCCTGTAAATGAACGTTGGGTATATCTTGTCATATTTAATACTCCTATCTTATATCAAGCCAATGACACGATTCAGTTCCCTTTATAAATCCTTCAGAAGCATTTACAGATTTGGCTTTAGCTATCATATTTGTATAGACATTTAAACAATCATTCTGTATACTTCTATTTCCGGTCATTGCAGGAGCTGATAAAAAAGCCAAATACCAACATAATGCCATTGCAAATTCAGTTGTAAAAAAGATTTCATTATCAATTAATCTGGTATAACGTAATATTACAGGAGAGATATTTGTATTTATTACCTTATTACCATATATATTTGAGGCAACTTCAAATTCAATTTGATCATTATCTAAATATCCAACAATTTCCCTAGCGAAAACACAATCGTTTGGATAATCATATTCATATAAAAATTTCGGATTCTGAGGAATATTCCCGGTTAATGATAATTCCCGATATGCATTTGCAAAATTCCAATCAAAATCTTTTAAAACTTGCTCTTTTGCACTATCATAATATTCATTTAATATAATTGTATTTTTATCGGTTTGATTTTCATTTTGAATATTTACACTTATCCTAAGATTTTTAAGTACTATATTAAATAACTTAGCTTTTGTATAATTCATATTAACTCCATATTTTCAGAACATTTAAAGAAAAGACATCCGAATTCTTAAATAATAAGAAAACGGATGTCCTAAGAAGAATTGTGAGGACGAAAAATTAAATGTTATGAAAACTTTCTTGATTACCATCAACAATACCTGCAAAAATTTTACCTTTTGATGGTTCAGTTCCATTTACCGTATAATATAAACGTACATATCCTAAATTACCTTTAGGCAAAAATTTAATAGAGGAAACTTTTCCTTTTACGAGATCATCAAGCTGAATATTTTGTTCTATTAACGTAACAGGAGAAGAAAAATCTTCTTTATCTGAACTTTGAACTGCTATTGTTAAATCTGTTAATTGATCAAATGTTTCTGTAACTTGAATAAATAATTCTACAGGAGTAGCAAAAGAAATTTCTCTTTTCCCAAGGTTCAGAATATTGTCAGAAGCTGCAGTTGCTGTTATAGCTTGATTATCTGAAAATAAATTTTGTTCATCTAATATCATAAATAACTCCAATCTAAAATTAAGATACTAACTCTTCATTTAAAACTATTTGTTCACATTCACGAATAGGTATATTTTTATAATGAAGAACATTCTCATCTAAATATTCTTTTATGGTAAAGTTAACATTAGTTTTTGCTCGCAATTGAGCTTCAAAATGCATTAAAACTGTAGAATTACAATAAATGCAAGTTTTACCTGTTTTAGAGAATCTTCTTATTTTATAATATGCTTTATTTAATAATGCTTCTAAATCAATTGAATCTTCTCCTGATAATTTTGAAACACTAATATTAGCTATACGACAAGTAGAACGCCAATCTCTAACGGATAAACCGACATCCATTTTATAATGATCTTGATATACTTTTCTTTTTCCTCCGGTTGAACTTGTTTCTGTAAGAATACCGTCATCTTTATGTTGAACACCTGCCATTGAGCCTTGCGGATATAATAAAGAAGTATGAAGATCACCCCAGGTTACAAACCAAATAGATGTATTATCTGTTGATTGACCGCCTGCATCAATTATATTAGAACCTATTTTCTTTTCATCTGCAGATTTTTTTGAATATCTGGCTGTCAAACCATCAAAAGCTGCCGCATTTTCTTTAATACTTCCGTAGAAAATTGTTTCTTGTAATTTTTGATTCATTGCTTCAATAAAAGCAGAAGACTCCGATAACCTAAAAGCCTTTGGATTCTCTGATTTATCTACTAAATCCACATCTACAATTGAATATGTTTCTAACATGCCTGTAACATCTTTTACTTGTTCTGTTGTAGATTTTGAAGTGGGAACATATCCATAAAGTTTTCTGAATACAGCTGACGGTAATCCGGTTCTAATAGTAGTAATATGATTTGAACCGTCATTACATTGCAGAGCATTTGCATCTGCAAGTACTTCATTTGTTTCTGACATCATTTCAATAATTTCTGCAGCAATTTTACCATTTTCAGTTCTTTTAAATCTATCTGCAAGAGTTAAATATCCAGCACCTAAAGTTGCCATAATTTTTCCTTTCTAAAAAATTAAACTATACAGTATTTTTCCGTTGTCTGATATCAATCTTTAAATACAAAGTTTTTTCGGACAATTTAAATACATTACGACATAGTAGGGAATAAAATATCTTCCCTGCTTTCTCTTGGAACCGACGCATAATTCATTGGAAATATTTGATCATTTTTCATTTTTTGACCAATATTGTAGAACATTTTTACCACTTTAGGATGACAATTAAGCCCTGATTCCGAAAGTAATTTTTGGACTTCATCATCTGCAAAAGTGACATAAGCAATATTTGCGGTTCTCATTGTATCTTCCAGATTTACTCCGCCTAAATCTCTGTCATAAAAAAGCATTTTTTTATAATTTTCAACTTTTTGTCTATTTTGTTCCGCTAAAGCTGCAGAGTAATTATTACTCATTAGCTCTGTTAGCTTCACTGCAACAGACATTAATTCATCCGCACTTTTTTGAGAGAGATTGTATTTTGCTGCCAAATCATTAAATTCATTCAGTAATTCTTCATTGTAGCAATAATTTTCAGGTAGTTTTACTCCGGAATAATCATATTTTTCAGGTTTTCCAAAATAACCTTCATCATTAATATTTTCATTTTGCACTTTTTGCTCATAAGCATTTTCACCAAGTGTAGGTACTTGAACCGACGGTTCAATTTCTTGTTGTTCAAACATATATTCTCCTTTTCTAAGTCAATCCGAGTCTAGCCATTAATTCACTGCCATAAGAATCAGTTCCGGCAATATTTTTAATAATTTCTGACCCTGTTTTCATTTGTTCAATCTGTTCTTTTTGTGTTTCTTGTTCCTGAATCTTTTGTTTATTCTTTTCCACATCCCGTGACGGAACTAATTGTTCCGGTGAAATATTTACATAATCAGCATAATCATCAACAATTTTATTAGCATTTAATTTCATTTTTAAAGAAGGATCTAATGATTGTGCCAAATTAATTGTAAATGTTGTAAATCTTTCCATTGCTGATATTTTTACAGCCTTTTGAGCCTGAGCAAGTGTTGAAACAAATTCAATATCAATATTTGCACCCATTATATCGGAAGGCGGTTCAGGTATAATTTTCAACATCATACATTCAGAAAATACCCACGCCATAATTTGATTTAATCCGTTATGAATTTGTTGAAGCAAAGGTGACAATAAAACCATTTTTTCTTCTTTTAATTCATTTACTTCTGTTGCCGTTCTCGAACGTTCTGCTGTATTTAAAATCATTGCAAATAAATCATTATAAAAAATTTCTTTTATTGATTCTTTCAACTTTTCAATTATTGAATCAACTTCCAAAACCCTTGGATTAACTTCATATATCGGAGATAACCCTCTTCCGTTTTCATCTTCTTCTATAAATGCAGCCGGAGCATCTATCATTTTTTTATTTTTTAAACTGGCAGGACCTTTATAAGTCGGACTTATCATTTTTTTTATTGCTTTAGCTTCATCTACAACCATACTCATTAACTGTTTTACATCAGGTAAAGCATTTATTCCGGGACACTCTGAAGGATACACATCTTCTCCGTTAACCTCTGATTCAAAAACAGCATAAGGAAATTTGTCAAATCCGCTTTTTGAAAGAAATTTTTCTTCTTTTGAAGATGATTCATAATAAACGGAAATATACTCTTTATCTTCAGCCCAAATTGAATCCGCTTTATAATCTTTATTAGGTTCTACAAAATGAATTATTTCATATAAATCTTCATATCTGTTAGAATGTATTGAATTTAATATTTCTTTAGATACATTTTTTTCACCAAATTGATCATATATATTTTTAGCAGTTTCCATATATACTCTGCATATTGTATCAACCTCTCCTTTAGAATTTTTTGCTATTCTATATGAACCTATTGGTAAAAGCTGACAATGAAGAATAGATGATTCATCAAATATTAAAGCAATAACAGAAATACCGAATACTCCAATTTGTTTATAAACAGAGGGTAAAATCCTATATAGATTTGAAGAATTAAATATATCTCTAAAAATATTTTCTATACTACTACACCATTTTTTTACTTCATAACTATTTTCATTTGAATAATTTCTGATACGAACTTTAAACCAATTAGTAGCAGGACTTGTTGCTCCTGACATCATACCGGAAGAGAAATTACGAACTGCCAATAATGGGGTAGAATCTTTAATTTTCTTATTTTTTGCCGGTTGTTTATTTACACTTCTTGCCAAAAATCTAACAGAGCGTGGAAGAAAAAAATCCGCAAGATCTTGCCAGTCTGGCTTTAATGCATTATATGCAATTTCTAACTCATTTTTTCTGGCATTAAAGTAATGTTTTGAATATTTAAATTCTTTCATTTTATTCCCCTAATAATTTTTTCTTGGATGAAGAGATTTCATCATCTAAACCGGTCGTAGAAGTTTTTACATTTTGAGAAATAATTCCCTTAACTCCGGTTCTGTTTGAAACATTTGCTTTTTGAACAGAAGCATCCGCCTGTGTAGCCGTTTTTATGACTTCCGTATTCTGTTGTGTCGGCACAAGTTTTGGTGTTGAACACATAAGTCGCATCTCCTTTCTATTACATTTAATTGTGTTACTTGCTTTTTTGTAATTTTAAAATTTTGTAATATTTATTTTAAGAATTTGAATTTTCTTTAATAAACTTTTCTAATTTTGAAATTCTGTTCAACCATCCATTTAAAAAAATTTTCTGAGATGGATTTAATTTAACTATTCTTTTATATTTTTCTCGCCGCAAATCAAGAAATTTATTAACATCACTACCTGACTGTTTATAAAGAGACAAACCCGAAGAAACGCCATGATTTACGCAAGAATCAAATAATACAACAGCTAATGCAAAATTAGCTATTTTATTTGCACTTGAAGCAAGCCAATAATTTTCATAATAAATTGTACTTGCTTCTTCTTTTGTAATATTTTTTATCGGTTTTACAGATAATCCTTTTTTAGTTCTGAAAGAATTGTATGTTGTTTGGGTAATACCAAAATTTGTTTTACCCCCTTTATCATATTTATTATTAGAATATCCTCCTTCCATTTGTAAAACAAAAGAAAGAGCTTTTTCAAAATTCTTATCCATGGTAATTCACTTTCATAATGAACAATCCTATAATGCAAACTTACGAATGCAATTTAAGAATAAATGATTTGTTGAGCTTTTTATTTATACTTCATTTATTTTTTGTAAATATTTTAAAAAAATTACATTATTATACAATAAAAAATACATTATTACATAATAATGTAAATAGATGGGGATATTTAAATATAAGGATCAAAATTAGAATCTAATAAAACAATTTCATCACGTTCATCTAACAGATATGAATAGTAATTAATTGCATAAATAGCCATCATTAAACTATCAGCGAAATCAGGACTTTCACCGTGTTCGGATTTCATTTCTTTTTTAGACTGTATAAAAACTTGCCCGTTAGGTTTATATGATTTTTTTATATATTCAAGTTGTGAAATAGTTAAATCAGATGTAATCTTTAACCATTCATTATCAATATAATCTTTTAAAGTAAGATACCCATCAGCTCGTCTGTTTAAAGCATTAGGTCTGTTACTTGAAGCAGCTCCGTTAAACTTTATGGTATTAGGAATAACATTTTTTATACTTACATAAATAGAATAACCAAGTCCATCGGCATCGAGAATCAATAATTGAGGATTCCAAACAGAATATAAATTAATTATCTTACCCTTTGTAATATCAGTATCAGGCTCACTCCAAAACTCTTGTTTTTCCAAAGCCCATAAAGTAGAATTTTTTGATTCAATTAAACTGGCGACACAAAGATCACCTCCATTACCCGCTAAATCAACAGACATACAGCGAATTTTTTTGCATAAGTCTTCTTTTATTAATATATTTTTAGCTTTGTCCAGCTTTATAGCAGAAAACAGAAAATCATTAACGGTATCTAAAGGGTTCCCCTCCCATATATATTCATAATCCTGAACATTGCGTTCTTTACATCTTTTTGCTTCTGCTACAAGCTTTTCCGGACAAAATTTATTATCATAATAGTTTATTTTAATGTGTAAACAATCATCTCTGGAAACAAATTCAGAATAAACAGGATCTCTGCGGACAAGCCTATTCATTGTAAAAATAACTATAGAATTTTTTTTCCTTATTGTCGGAATAATTATATCTAAGGTAGATTTTGATATTGCCTGGGCTTCGTCTATCCATAATATATCTATCCCTTCTAATCCTTTGATATTAACTTGCCCTTGTTCTCTAAAACCTTTAAAAATTATACTGGAAGAACTATTATTATGTATTATTTTATTAGATTTTACTGTATAGTTTAAATTATAATCATTTATCAAATCATTAAAAATTTTATGAACACTGTCTGAAATTGTAGATTGAGTTTCTCTTCCGCAACAAACTCTGACTTTTCTTTGTTCTGCTATCCAGAGAATAATCCTTGCTACACTTTGAGATTTGCCACCACCCCTTCCTCCTTCTATTAAAAAATAATTATAATCATTAATTTTTGTTATAATCGGTATAAGTTTATTAGGAATATCTAATATTTCAGGTAATTCAATCATCTTTTTTATCCAAATTTATTTCTTCGCCTGTTTTAAGCCGTAATTCTTTTCCGTTTATTTTTACACTTCCCATTATTTTTACATCTGTATTTTGACTAATTTTATCTGAATATAATCCGCATAATTTCCCTTTTAACTCTTCCGCTTTTAAGAATGTTGAAATATCCGGATTTATTTCATCATCTTTTCCCTTCCTGTTTAATGCCATTTTCTGTACTACCTCTAAGTTTTCAAATGATTCATTTTTTGAATAATTAAATTGTTCAGTATTAATTTTTTTCTTTTTTCCCGTCATAAACTTTACTCGCTTTTACCAATAACTTTTACTAATTTCTTTTCTCCGTTAAAATTTACTGCATATTGATAAATAGTACCATTTTTATATTCTTTATTAATCCCATAAACGAAGCCCGCACGCTCTTTTGTCCCATACTTCAATTTTATTTCTTTCCATTTCCCTAATTCTATTTGTTTTATAAATTTTGCGGTTCGTTTTCTTTTTGGTCTGTATGTTTCATATTTTTGTGTCGTAATGTTATATTGCGTCAATACTGCTGATAATGCCTGACATACAGGACATATTATTATTTCTAATTTTCTTTCTTTGTATAAAGAATTATCAGATATAAACACCGTTCTAAGCGGATTATGATAACGTCCGCAACAATAAATCATACAATACTCCCTCCCGACTTTACGGATTCAATCACCGTTTCGATATAAAATCTACTCAAGTCCCAACCCAAATCTTATTTTTATAATAACATATTTTGTTTCAAAACGATATATCTTTTAGTATCATTTGTTACATTTCTTTATATTATATTGATTAGATATAAATTATATAATTATAAGCATATTGGTAAATATCTTCGTTATAATTATATATTTACCGATATGCCAAAATTTTTAGAGTTTTAGAATACGGAATCAAAACTTTCTAGGGGGGGGTAAAATGCGAATATGAAGCTGCTAGAGTGTTGTTCTATTTTTATTTACAGCCGTCAAAGATCCGAATTCCGGAGAAATAGGCTTAGAGTGAAACCAAACAAAATTATTTTTAGCAAAAATTTCAGAAAATTCTTTATAGCCTTTATAATGCCATTCCAAAAATATAACATTAATATATTTTAATAAACCTGAATTATCCAAGTCTTGAATACATTCATATTCACCACCTTCAATATCAATTTTTAGAACAATATTTGAATCAGGGAACAAAGAAAGAATTTTTTTTAATTCATCTGAGGATTTTTTTAAATTAACTATGGTTTTTGTTTTATTTGTATGAATTTTAGCTTGTATAGGGAAATTATTTGCACTATTTAAAGTATTAAAATAAGAATCTTCAAAACATTCTACTTCCAGCTGGTGTTCTTCCCCCCCCCAACCGAAATTGAAGATATTTATTTTTTCTTTTAAATCGGGGTTTAAATTTATATTTGTCAGAGCAGTTTTGTAGGTATTAAAAAAAGGTTCATAAGAAAAAACTTTTTTACAATTAGGATTTGAAGCAGTATATAATGCTGAATCCCCGATATTTGCACCTACATCTATGAATACAAAATCCTTAACTCCGCCGAATTCATAATCTCTTCTAAAGAAACATTCAATAAGTCCTGTAAGATTTTTTTGTTTTTTAAAATTTATTCCGAAAACAGAAACAATATCGCCATTAACTTTAACATTTTCTTCTGAAACCAAATGTTGTTCAACTATATCAAAAAATTCAAATTTTGAATTTCGTTCAAAATAACGAATAGCTGTTCTCCATTTTTTAACAGGAATAAATGTAATTAAAAATTTAGTAAGATTATTCATTTTTAATTCCTCCAAATCTAACAATTTTAATAATATCATAAATATTACGATTATAAGAGAAAGTACATTTCAAGATACATAGACAAATTTAATCTAGTGTTGCACTACTTGCTCTCTTGTGGCTTGTCATTTACTCGCTTTCGTTCGACTTCACCCTACGGAAAATTCGCCACGTTCCGAACCAACAAAATTTTCTCGGACATCATCTATGATAAGGTTCATTTGCATTTATTTTAAAAGATCTGTATATTTGTTCCATTAAAATAAGTCTGATTAGTTGATGAGTAAAAGTCATTTTAGAAAAACTTAGCTTCAAATCAGCTAAATTAGAAATTTCAGAATCTAATCCATTTGCTCCTCCTATTATAAATAGGACTTCATTAATACCTGAATTTGAAATTTCTTTCATTTTAGAAGCAAATTTTTCAGATGAAAACATATTACCATTAATTTCAAGTGTTATAATAAACGAATCGGGTTTAATAAATTGAAGTATTTTTTTAGCTTCATTTTTTTTATATTTATCAGAAAGTGTTTCATCTAAAATTTGTTCAGGGATAATTTCTATAACAGAAAATGAACAAAAGCCCAAAAGACGCTTTTCATATTCTTTAATAGCGTCTTTTAAATAGATTTCCTTAATTTTACCGACAGCAATAATTTTAATATTCATAAAAAAATTATAAAAAAATAGATTGAGTTAAGTAAATAGTTTTTTACGAATTATTCAAAATAAATAAAATTTAAGTTAAAATCAAAAAGTAGATTTTTATGAGTTAGTGGAGAAATTAATGTATAATGTAGCAATAATAGGCGGAGGGCCTGCCGGGATATTTGCGGCACTCGAATTAATGAAATTAAAACCCGAATGGAAAGTAATACTTATTGAAAAAGGTGTTCAAATAGAGAAAAGGAAATGTTTATTACGTGAAGGATATGAGAAATGTCCATCTTGCAAGAAATGTGGTTTATTATGCGGATGGGGCGGAGCCGGAGCATTTTCCGACGGTAAATTAACATTAACACCTGATGTAGGTGGGCATTTACTTGATTATATGCCAAGGAAATCCGTTGAAGATTTAGTAAAATATACTGATGATACTTATCTTCATTTTGGAGCTACAAATGAAGTATTTGGTACAGATAGAGAAGTTTTTGCGGAAATAGAACGTGAAGCTACCCTTGCCGAGTTAAAACTTGTGCATTCTCCTGTAAGACATTTAGGGACAGAAAGAAGTCTTAATGTATTAAAGAATATGCAAGATTACCTGGAGAAAAGGATTACAATATTATATGACACAATTGCTGATCAACTCATTGTAGAAAATGAGCAGGTAAAAGGAATAATAACGAAAGACAATCAGAAAATAGAAGCCGAACATATAATAATAGCTCCGGGTCGAGAGGGAGCAGATTGGCTTACACACGAGTTTTCAAAGAATAGAATAGGTATGATAAATAATGCAGTAGATGTAGGGGTTCGAGTTGAGTTACCCGCACCTGTATTTGAACCTATAACAGAAAAGCTGTATGAATCTAAGTTAATATACCATTCTCCCACATTTGGAGATGAAGTAAGAACTTTTTGTATGAATCCATATGGGGAAGTTGTAACAGAAAATTATTCCGGAATATCAACTGTAAACGGACACAGTTATGCAAATTACAGAACAGCAAATACGAATTTTGCATTGCTGGTTTCAGAGAAATTTACAGAGCCATTTAAAGAGCCAATAGCATACGGTCAACATGTAGCAAGACTAGCAAATATGCTTGCGGGAGGAGTACTTGTACAAAGATTTGGTGATTTATTAGACGGAAGACGATCTACTCCTGAAAGAATAAAAAGTAGTATAATTACGCCGACTCTGGCTTGTGCAACGCCCGGAGATTTAAGTTTAGTATTACCATACAGACAAATGACCGCAATAATAGAAATGTTATATGCATTAGATAAAATTGCCCCCGGAACTGCTTCCAGATATACATTATTATATGGAATAGAAGTTAAATTTTACTCAGGACGAGTAAAACTCACGAATGATTTAGAAACGGAAGGTGTTAAAAATTTGTATGCAATAGGTGATGGAGCAGGAGTAACAAGAGGATTAATTCAGGCATCAGCCTCAGGCGTTCATGTAGCAAGAGTTATCTGTTCTAAATAAAAGCCAGAAAATAACATCAAAAATATATACCATATTTGATTGAAAAGAGGCACAATGACAAAAAGAACTGTTTTATATGAAGAACATATTAAATTAAAAGCGAAAATGGTAGAATTTGCCGGATGGGAAATGCCGGTTCAATATACAAGTATTATAGAAGAACATAATAATGTAAGGAAAAATGCCGGTATATTTGACATTTCGCATATGGGAGAAATTTTTGTTTCAGGAAAAGATTCTTTAAAATATTTACAAACACTTGTAGCACAAGATCTGAGCAAATTGATCAATAAAAGAGCCAGATATTGCCAATTTACCAATAATCAAGGAGGAATCATTGATGATTTATTTATATATAAACTATCAAATGATTATTACTTACTAATTGTAAATGCAGCAAGGCTTAATATTGATTATGATTGGATGATTAAGAATAAAAAGGATTTTGATATAAATATAGAAAATATGTCAGAAACATTTTCTATGATTGCACTTCAAGGGCCAAAGTCGAGTGATATACTGGATAAGATAGGATACAAAAAAGCAATACAACCAAAAACAATGTATATATGTGATACTGAAATATTAGGGAGAAACGCATATATTTCAAGAACAGGATATACAGGAGAAGATGGATTTGAAATAATAATCAAAAATGAAAATGCAAAAGAATTATGGTTAAAACTTTTAGAAGCAGGTAAAGAATATAACATATTACCGGTAGGGCTTGGTGCAAGAGATACACTTAGACTGGAAGCTGCTATGAGTTTATACGGAAATGAGCTTAATGAAACCACAACTCCTATTGAAGCAGATCTTACCTGGTCAATAGATAAAGATAAAAAAGAAGAATATATAGGTGGAACAATCATCAAACAACAATTAAAAGAAGGTGCAAAAAGAAAACTAATTGCATTTAGAATGACAGAAAGAGCAATTCCAAGACATGAATATGAAATATATTACAACAATGAAGTTATAGGATATGTAACAAGTGGAGGATATGCTCCATTTTTAAATCAGAATATAGGTTTAGGATATATTAATACAAGTAAAAATTTAAAAATTAACGATATAATTCAAATAAAAGTAAGAAATAAATTTTATAATGCCCAAATAACGAATAAAAATTTTATTGAAAAACATAATAAAGGAAACTAAAGGAGAAAAAATGAGTATTTTAGATAATATACTATGCAGCAAATCCCATGAATATGTATATGAAAAAGAAGGATTTTATTATATCGGTTTAACGGAATATGCAATTGAACAATTGGGAGATATTGTATTTGTAGAACTTCCTGAGATCGGGGAAAAATATATGAAATATTTGGAACAGTAGAATCCGTCAAAGCTGCTTCTGAAATATATATGCCTGTCACGGGAACTATAATTGCAGTAAATGATCAATTAATAGAGAAACCCGAATTATTAAATGAATCCGCATTTGAAGAAATGTGGCTGATAAAAATTTCCTCAGATTCATACAATGTAGATAGTAAAGATCTTATAGATTATAATAAATATAAAGAAGAAGTAGAATAATGAACAATTTTAAATCAAACCCGGATTATATTATAAAAAATATGCTTGAAACTATTGGAGAAAAAGATTTTGAAGGCTTATATTCAGTAATTGATAAAAAAATAAGAATGGAGAAATTAAATTTACCTGATGGTTTAAGTGAAATGGAAGTCCAAAAAAAAATAAAATCATTGGGTAAAGAAAATAAAAACGACTATGCTTATTTTATAGGAGGTGGATCATATAAAAGATTTATACCTTCCGCAATAAGTCAAATTTCTTCAAGATTTGAATTTAATACGGCATATACCCCGTATCAACCGGAGATATCACAAGGAACCCTTCAAATAATATATGAATTTCAATCAATGATATGTGATATAACAGGTATGGATGTATGTAATGCCTCGGTATATGATGCTGGAAATGCTTGTGCAGAAGCAATATTAATGGCTTGCAGAATAAGCGGTCAAAAAAAGATATTAGTTAGTAATTGTTTAAATCCGGAATATAAAAAAGTAATAGAAACATATGCTCATGCCGGAGAAATAGAAGTTGAAAAAATAGATGAAGAACAATTTAAAACAAATATAAATGAAGTAAAATCGAAATTAAATACCGGTGAATATGCAGGAATAATAATACAGAATCCTAATTTTTACGGTTCAATCGAAGATATTATTGAAATTAAGGACATAGAGAAGCCGAATAAAACTCTATTAATAATATGTGTTGATCCTGTAAGTTTAAGTATATTAAAAAAGCCATCGGAATATAATGCGGATATAGTGGTTGGAGATGTGCAATCATTAGGTAATTCAGTATCATTTGGCGGC